>DWUW01000333.1 GCA_019120525.1 Candidatus Eisenbergiella stercorigallinarum
ATGTGATAGAAAGAAACAGACTTCAGAGCGTAGATGAGATCGGCATTCTGGTTGATGTACTCGCTTCCGCAATCGGCGCGTTTACCAATCCTGCGAAAATATCCAATACCTTCGCCAGTGAACGTCAGATGAGCTATACAAACAAGACCATTTCCAGGCATATTGATTATCTGGAGGAAGCCTTTTTGATTTCCAAAGCAAACCGTTATGATATTAAGGGCAGAAAATATATCGGGGCGAATCTGAAGTATTATTTTACGGATCTGGGACTGCGAAATGCCAGATTGAATTTCAGACAGCAGGAACCCACGCACATTATGGAGAACATCGTTTATAACGAATTGCTGATTCGTGGCTATCATGTCGATGCAGGTGTTGTGGATGTGTATTCCAAAAACAGAGAGGGAAAAAGTATCCGCAGGCAGCTGGAAGTTGACTTTGTGGCAAATCAGGGAAGCCAGAGGTATTATATCCAGGTTGTCTATGATATGACTGCAGAGGAAAAGCAGACGCAGGAATTTAATTCTCTGCGCAATATTCCGGACTCCTTTAAAAAGATTGTCATAGTCAATGGGACCGGAAAACCGTGGCGCAACGAGGAAGGCTTTGTGATCATGGGAATGAAATACTTTCTCCTGAATTCGGACAGTCTGGAATTTTAAAAAAAGGGACAAAAAGGTCTGTTTCACGACAGAATATACACAGTCCGAATGAAATATGGTAAAATGATTTAAAAGTACGGAGGTAAATATGGTGAAAGCCGGAATGATTGTAACCGATCCGGACGGAACGCTGTTAAGGGATGATAAGACCATTTCCGCTTCGCACGAGGAGGAAGCCCATGAAGAAAGTCAGTCTCTCCACACTTCTTGCCGTTGATGTCATTGCCCTTGCCATTGTGTGGCTGATGCCGTCCGCTCCGGCGGGGATGCCCGTCAGAAGGATCTTTCTCGTTATTCTGGCAGCGGCGGCGCTGTTTCTGATTTTTATGCTCGGCAGAAGCAGGACCACACAGCCTCATGCGAAGGTTGCGGGTATTGAGCCTGTCAGCCGGATCAACCCCGCTCAGTACCTGACCCGGAACGGGATGGTCTGCCCGGGTGGAGACGGCAGATGCCGGGTTACTTTTCTGCTTGAAGATGATTCTAAGGTGGAGCTGTCCCTGTCGGCCAGACAGGCAGGCGCGCTTGCCGTTGGCATGCGGGGGACGCTCATCTTTCGGAACGCCGTGTTTTTGTCCTTCCGGCCGGACTGATCTGCGGAGGCCTTATACAGGTGTGCCTGCGTGAAGAAAACAGGGACTGCCGCAGAGGGACTGGCGCGGCAAGGGAGGAAGACTGAAAATGATCGCTTTAACAAACCGGCAGGCAAGGCAGTTTATTCTGCGAAAGCAGGGACTTCTGGGAACGTACCGTTTCAAAGGAAAACAGGGAGCCCTGGAATATGTGCGGCAGGCTGGATGTATCCAGTTTGACCCGGTGGATGTCTGCGGCAAAAATGCGGAGCTGACGCTGCAGTCCCGGGTGAAGGGATTTACCAAAGACATGCTGTATGCGCTTCTGTATGAGGACCGTAGTCTGGTGGATTATCCGGATAAGAACCTGTCCATCTGGCCGGTGGAGGACTGGCCGTATTTTGAACGCTACCGCCGGGCAGCCAGGGAGGGCGGCAGGAGGTTTGAGGGGCTTGACAGGCTGGAGGAGCAGACGGTTTCCTGGCTTCGTGAGCATGGTCCGGCAAGCTCCGACAGTCTGCCCGTTGAGGGAGAGGTGTACTGGCATTCCCATATCCACTGGAGCGGAAACTGGGGAGGAAAGTCCAATGCCGCGCGGGCGGCGCTGGAGCAGCTTTACTCCACCGGCGAGCTGATCATCCATCATAAAAAGGGAGCGAGGAAGTTTTATGATCTGGCGGAAAAGTACCTGCCCCGTACCCTTCTCGACGCTCCCGATCCCCTTCCGGACGACGCGGCACATCAGCGCTGGCGCATACTGCGCCGCATCGGCGCGGTTGGCCTGCTGTGGGACCGGCCCTCCGACGCCTGGCTTGGTATTCCCGGCCTGAAGGCGGATCAGCGGAAAGATGCCTTCAGGAAGCTTATGGAGGAAGGAAAGCTTTGTGAGGTGAGAGTGGAGGGGATGAGAGATGCGCTTTACTGTCTGTCGGAGGACGCACCCCTTCTGGAAGAGATCCGTAAGGAGAGGATCCCGGGCGGAAAGCGCTGCGAGCTGCTTGCGCCTCTGGACTGTCTGCTGTGGGACCGGAGGCTGATTCGGGAGCTGTTCGGTTTCGAGTATACCTGGGAAATCTATACGCCTCAGGCAAAAAGAAAATACGGCTTCTACGTCCTGCCCCTGCTCTACGGGGACAGATTTGCGGGACGTGTGGAAGCGGCGGCGAAGGGGGAAGAAACTTTTTCGGAAGGTGGGAAAAAAGAGAGGATTCTCCTGGTGAAGCACATCTGGCTGGAGGAGGGCATGCGCAGGACAAAAGCGTTTGATGCGGCGCTTGATCGGTGCATCCGGCGGTTCGCGGCCTTTAACGGCTGCGGCCGGACTGTGCGGCCGCAGGAGTAAACGGCGCAGCCGGAAAAGCGGAGACGGGCAAGTCTTCAGAAAAAGCAGGCGGAGCTGCACAGCAGCCATATGGCGGAATAATAGAAAATGAGGACGAAGGCGGAAAACGTGTCGGAATGGTCCGGCCGGTAAAGGCGCAGACAGATCATGTTGTCGGAAAGGTAAAAGAGCAGGGCTCCTGCGGCTGCTCCGGGAGCCTGGGGAAAAACGGCAAGGGCCGCGGCGGTCATGGCGGACAGCAGGGCGCCGTAGAGGACGATGGGAAGCGCCAGCGCTCCTGTTTGGGGCAGCTTTCTTCCATGGAACAGGAGGCTTGCGGCAAACAGAAGCAGGAAGAAAATCAGATGCCGGCCGGAGAGCGGCGCGGCGGACAGCAGGGCGGCAAGGAAGCAGACGTGTCCGAGGGCAAACACACCCATTCCGGAGAGAAAATGAAGCTCAAGAAGAACATCCGCCGCCGCGCAGAAAAAAGCGCCCGCCGCGATCCCCATACAGACGGGATTCTGAAAACCGCCGGAAAGACAACAGAAAAAGGCCTCTCCCAGGGGCATGCAGGTGGCAGCCGCCTTGAAAGCGAGAGGCCATTTTTTTTCGTTTTTCCGGTTCCGGAAATAGACCGTTCCCCAGAGCGCCGTAAGCAGGGCGCTGATTATGGAAAGCGCCGGGCTTCCCATATCAGTCCAGATACTTCCTGTACTTTTCTTCCGAAGCGTCCAGGAAGCAGACGGCGGCGATGCCGCGGCCCGTATGCGCGCCGATGGCGCAGCCGACCACGGAGATCATGATCTCAGCGGGATGGAGACGTTCTTCCACCATTTCCGTAAGCGTATGAATGGCCTCCTCATCCTCGCCGTGGCAGAGGGAAAACAGCTGCTTTTCCGGCTCCGCGCTGTGCTCGGCGGCATAGTCCACCAGGGTTTTCAGGGATTTCTTGCGGCCCCGCACGGTTTTGAGCACCTGCAGGGAACCGTTTGCGTCAATGATCAGGATGGGCTTCATATCCAGCGTTTCGGCAATGTTTCCCTTAAATTTGGAAAGACGGCCGCCCTTGATCAGATAGGCCAGGGTGTTTACCGTGACCACATGGTGGATGTGGGCGCGGTAGAATTCCGCCGCCTCCAGCAGAAGCTCTTTGGACGCGCCGTGCTCCTGCATGATAAGGAGCTTTCTCACCAGCAGGCCGAAGCCGGCGGAAGCGCATTTGGTGTCGAAAATGGTCAGGTCAAAATCGGGATGATCCTCCAGAATGTTCGTCCTGGCGATATTCGCGGCGTTGAAGGTTCCGGCGATCCCCGTAGAGAAGCACAGATAGAGCACGCTGTCTCCCCGTTCGGCATAGGGGCGGAAAGCGTCCTCGAACATGGCCGGATTGATGTGATAGGTACGCACATTTCTGGAAGTGTCGTCCAGAATATGATAAAATTCCTTTGTTTTTATGGTTTTCCCATCCAGATAATCCACATCGTCGATCACCACGGGGGTGGGGATGACGTGCAGTCCGTAGCGGTTTATGATCTCCTCCGGCAGATCGGAAGCGGAGTCGGTAACGATTTTCAGCATAAGGTTCCTCCCATTTCTATTGCGATCATCGGGGCAGGACCACGGCCTGCCCTCAAACAGCGGCAGCGCGGAAAGCGTCCGGCCCATTTTTTAAATCGGTCAGATCTGTCCCATCTGATCCAGCAGCCTCAGCTTGGTGTCATACAGCTTCTGAGAAAGGTCCACATAGACCTGATGGGGGTTGACGAGACGCCTGGTCTCATCCCACAGGGTATCCAGCTCCTTCCGGCAGTATTCCCGGATCTCCATGACGCTGGGCGAGGTATAGACGCATTTTCCGTCCAGAAAGACGGGGATCATCAGGTCGCGCAGGATGAAGCTTCCGGCCGGCAGAAGGGTTTTCTTCCAGGGCTCCAGAGGATCGAACAGGAGCAGAGGCTCGTCCTCCCGGAAGGTCTCGTCGGCCAGGGCGATGAGATCCGCCTTCAGCTTTCCGGTCTCCTTTTCATAGACCCGGTGGATGACCTTGTTTCCGGGATTGGTGATCTTTTCACTGTTCTCGGAGAGCTTGATCTTGGGAACGAAGGTTCCGTTTTCATCCATGATGGCGGCCAGCTTGTACACGCCGCCGAAGGAAGGCCAGTTCTTGGAGGTGATCATGTGGGTTCCCACGCCCCAGGAGGTCACCGTACAGCCCTGAGCCTTCAGGCTGTCGATCAGGTACTCGTCCAGGTCGTTGGAGGCGGAGATGACCGCGTCCGGAAATCCTGCTTCATCCAGCATCTTTCTGGCTTTCTTGGAAAGATAGGCCAGGTCGCCGCTGTCCAGGCGGATGCCGTAGAAGGTCAGGGGGATCCCCGCTTCCCGCATCTCGGTGAAAACGCGGATGGCGTTGGGAACGCCGGATTTTAAGGTATCATAGGTATCCACCAGCAGGATGCAGGCGGAAGGGTACATGTCCGCGTAGGTTTTAAAGGCGGTATATTCGTCCGGGAAGCTCATGATCCAGCTGTGGGCGTGGGTACCCTTTACGGGAACGTCAAACATCTGCCCGGCCAGCACGTTGCTGGTGCCGATGCAGCCGCCGATCATGGCGGCCCTTGCCCCGTAGATGCCCGCGTCCGGCCCCTGCGCGCGGCGCAGGCCGAACTCCATGATGCCGTCGCCTCTGGCCGCATAGCAGACGCGGGAGGTCTTGGTAGCGATCAGGCTCTGATGGTTCACGATGTTCAGAATGGCGGTTTCTATAAGCTGCGCCTCCATGATGGGGGCGATGACCTTGATCATGGGCTCCCGGGGAAACATGACGCTTCCTTCCGGGATGGCATAGACGCTTCCGGAAAAACGGAAGGTTTTCAGATAATCCAGAAAATCCTCATCGAAGATGCCCAGGCTCTTCAGATAGGAGAGCTCGTCTTCCCCGAAATGCAGGTTTTCAATATATTCGATGACCTGCTGAAGCCCGGCGCAGATGGCATAGCCGGATTCCATGGGATTATTGCGGTAAAAGGCGTCGAAAATGACCGTTTCGTTCCGGTCCATATTCCGGAAATAACCCTGCATCATCGTCAGCTCATACAGGTCGGTCATGAGGGTGAGATTGCGTGTTTGCATGAGGCTTTCCCCCTTCTTCCTGATTTCGCGGCAGGCCGGGCCGGAGGGAAAGCGGAAGCGCCCCGCCGGTCCGCCGTGGCGGTTATCCATATCATACGCGCAATTTGTTTGGAACGCAAGCGTTTCCGGAGGAAGATGGGAATTTTGCGTTACTACTCAGCCAGGTCTGCGCATTTACTGCGCAGACCGTACGAAAACGTACAGGAAGGAAGCATCCGGCCCATCGCGAAGCGATTGGAATGGCCGGATGCCGTTACTGTTCTGCCGAAGGCTGAACAGTAACAATTTTGCCGCGCTCAGGTAAACCAGCTGCTGGTGGGCCGGTCCACGAAGCGGTTCTCAAACTTGGAGTAGGTGATCCGCTGGGTATGGTAGAGGCTGAAGTAGCCGGAGAGCATGTAGCTGGTGGCGATGGCGATGAGGAAATAATAGGCGTCGCTGAAGCCGAACAGCTCAAAGGAGATGAGCAGGGAGGCCACCGGGCAGTTGGTGACGCCGCAGAAGAGGGCGGCCATGCCAACGGCCGCGCCCAGGGAGGCCGGAAGGCCGATAAGGGGGCCAAGGAAGCAGCCGAAGGTGGCGCCGATGAAGAGGGAGGGGACGATTTCTCCGCCCTTATAGCCCGCGGCAATGGTGATGGCGGTGAACAGGATCTTCAGCGCGAAGGCCCAGGGCAGGGCGCTCCCGGCGAGGGCCTGCTCGATGATGTCCATGCCGGTTCCCAGATAATCCTGGCTCCGGACAAGGAGGGTGAGCAGGATGATGAGAAAACCTCCGGCAACGACGCGCAGGTACAGATTTTTGAAAAAGCGGGCCATGAGCATGTGCATGAGCTGCAGCATGAGGCAGAACAGAATGCTCACCGCCGCGCAGCAGGCCGCAAGAAAGACCACCTTCAGGCCGGAGAGCAGGGAAAGCTCGATGGAATTTGGGGCACGGAATACGTCCGTCTCTACGCCCAGAAACAGGGCGGTCTGTCTGGCGATCAGGGCCGCGCAGATGCAGGGGACCAGGGCGGCGTAGTACATGATGCCCACGCTGGAAACCTCCATGGCGAAAAAGGAGGCGGTCATGGGCGTGCCGAACAGGGCGGAGAAGGCCGCCGCCATGCCGCTCATCAGGATGATCTTCTTGTCCTTTTCATTCAGGCGGAACAGGTTCCCCACCGAGGTGCCAAGGGACGCGCCCATCTGCAGGGCGGCGCTTTCCCGGCCCACGGAGCCGCCGAACAGGATAGTGATGACGGTGGAAACAAAGATCAGGCCCGCCATTCTCAGCGGGATGGCCACCTTCGTATGGATGCTTTCGATGATGGAATCCGTCCCGTGATTATTTTCATAATGAAAAGTCCTGTATAAAAAGACGATGACAAGGCCGCCCGCGGGAAGCAGGAGAAAGAGGAAGCGATGAGCGGTGCGAAAAGCCGTCGCCAGCGTCAGGCAATGGGAAAAGGCGGCTGCGACGAGCCCCACCACCAGCCCGGTTACGGCTCCCAGAAAGAGCCAGCGCAGATACTGGCCGATGTTGTATGCGACGGTTTTTCCGTGATGCATGACCGCTTCCTTCAGTGTTTCCATAAGCAGGTTCTCCTCTTTTCCAACGGTATTGTTTTCGGGCATTTTTTCAGTATGTTCGTAAAATCATCTGTTTTATCTTAACATAAGGATATTTTTCGCGCAATCCCTTGACAATGCGGCTTTGCGGGCTTTATAATACCCGCAGATGCGAAAAAAGCTGGGAAGAAGACAGTACCCATTTCAGAAAAGTCACAGCGAGCCGGCGGAGGTGGAAGGCCGGTACGAGTAGGGAATGGAGAAGATCACTTCGGAGCTGCGGGCTGAACGGGGAGACTCGGATGAAGAGGAAACTCAAGTAGGCGGAGCCGGGATTCCTCCGTTACGGGAAGCCATATAATCCGAAGATTGCCGGAAGGCGCCTGCCTGACGGGCCGGACGTATGATGTAACGGGTGGTACAGCGAGCAAAGCCTCGTCCTTTTACAGGGACGGGGCTCTTTTTTCGATGAAAGCGTTGTCAAGCGGCTGTGCAGACTGCGTGCCTGCACGCAAGGATGCACAGACATTTGACAACCGGGCCGAAATGAGTGAGCAGGCCGACAGGCCGGATCACGAATTTCGGCGGCGATCGCGGGAGTGCCGAAGGCACGGAGCGGTCGGCTTGCATATGCAGCAGACGTCGATTAAGAAAGGAAGGAAGAAGATGCCGCTTTATGAAAAAGTGAACACCGACCTGAATTTTGTGGGACGGGAGAAGGAAATCGAGAAATTCTGGGAAGAAAACAAAATTTTTGAAAAGAGCATGAAGATCCGGGAGGGCTGCCCGACCTATACCTTTTATGACGGACCGCCGACCGCGAACGGAAAGCCCCACATCGGCCATGTGGAGACCCGCGCCATCAAGGACATGATCCCCAGATACCGCACCATGAAGGGATATATGGTTCCCCGGAAAGCGGGCTGGGACACCCACGGGCTTCCGGTGGAGCTGGAGGTGGAAAAGGCCCTTGGCCTGGACGGCAAGGAGCAGATCGAGGAATACGGCATCGCTCCCTTCATTGAGAAATGTAAGGAGAGCGTGTGGAAATACAAGGGCATGTGGGAGGATTTCTCCAGAAAGGTCGGCTTCTGGGCCGACATGGACGATCCTTACGTGACCTATCATGACGACTATATCGAATCCGAGTGGTGGGCGTTAAAGAAGATCTGGGACAAGGGCCTGCTTTACAAGGGCTTCAAGATCGTGCCCTACTGCCCGCGCTGCGGAACCCCGCTTTCCTCCCACGAGGTGGCGCAGGGCTATAAGGACGTGAAGGAGCGTTCCGCCGTCGCACGCTTTAAGGTGAAGGGGGAGGACGCCTATATCCTGGCCTGGACCACCACGCCCTGGACGCTTCCCTCCAACGTGGCTCTGTGCGTGAATCCGAACGAGACCTACGCGAAGGTGAAGGCGGCGGACGGCTTTACCTATTATATGGCGGAGGCCCTGCTGGACACGGTGCTGGGGAACCTTTCCGACCAGGAAGCGGGAACGCCCGCCTATGAGGTGCTGGAGCGGTATCAGGGAACGGATCTGGAATATAAGGAGTACGAGCCGCTGTTTGACTGCGCGGTGGAGACCTGCGCGCGTCAGCATAAAAAGGCTTTCTATGTGACCTGCGACACCTATGTCACCCTGACCGACGGTACGGGCGTGGTTCATATCGCACCCGCCTTCGGTGAGGACGACGCGAACGTGGGACGCAAATACGACCTGCCCTTTGTGCAGCTGGTGGACGCTAAGGGCGATATGACGAAGGAAACGCCCTGGGCGGGCATGTTCGTCAAGGACGCCGACCCGGAGGTGTTAAAGGCTCTGGCGGAGAAAAACCTGCTGTTTTCCGCGCCCAAGTTCGAGCACAGCTATCCCTTCTGCTGGCGCTGCGACACGCCTCTGATCTATTACGCGAGAGAGTCCTGGTTCATCAAGATGACCGCCGTGAAGGAGCATCTGATCGCCAACAACAATACCATCAACTGGATCCCGGAGTCCATCGGCAAGGGCCGCTTCGGAGACTGGCTGGAGAACGTGCAGGACTGGGGCCTTTCCAGAAACCGTTACTGGGGCACGCCCTTAAACATCTGGCAGTGCGAGTGCGGCGAGATGCTTTCCGTGGGAAGCAGACAGGAGCTGGAGGAATTAAGCGGCAACCCGGAGGCGAAGACCGTGGAGCTGCACCGCCCCTATATCGACGCCATCACCATCCCCTGCCCGAAATGCGGAAAGCCCATGCGCCGGGTGCCTGAGGTGATCGACTGCTGGTTCGATTCCGGCGCGATGCCCTTCGCCCAGCATCATTATCCGTTTGAAAATAAGGAGACCTTTGAAAAACAGTTCCCGGCCCAGTTCATTTCCGAGGCGGTGGACCAGACCAGAGGGTGGTTCTACTCTCTGCTTGCGGAATCCACCCTGCTGTTCGATCAGACCTCTTTTGAGAACGTGATCGTTCTGGGACTGGTGCAGGATGAAAACGGCCAGAAGATGAGCAAATCCAAGGGCAACGCCATCGATCCCTTCGACGCCCTGGAGGAGTACGGCGCGGACGCCATCCGCTGGTACTTCTATTCCAGCAGCGCGCCCTGGCTGCCCAGCCGCTTCCACGGCAAGGCGGTGATCGAGGGACGGAGAAAGCTCATGGGAACCCTCTGGAACACCTATGCCTTCTTCGTGCTGTATGCGAACATTGATGAATTTGACG
>DWUW01000334.1 GCA_019120525.1 Candidatus Eisenbergiella stercorigallinarum
GCTCAAAGTAGAAGAAGCGTAAGGCAGGAGGTGTCAGGAATGGAATTATCAAATTTACAGCCTGCAGCCGGTTCCAAGCACAGCGATAACTTCAGAAGAGGCCGTGGACATGGTTCAGGAAACGGAAAGACCGCCGGTAAGGGACACAAGGGCCAGAAGGCCCGTTCCGGAGCTCCCAGACCCGGTTTTGAAGGCGGCCAGATGCCGCTGTACAGACGTATTCCCAAGAGAGGCTTCACCAACAGGAATACAAAAGAGATCGTAGGCATCAACATCAGCGCCCTTGAGGTGTTCGAAAACGGAACGACCGTTACCGTTGAGACCCTGCTTGAGAAGGGCATCGTAAAAAATGCAAAAGATGGGGTTAAGATCCTCGGAAATGGAGAACTGACCAAGAAGCTTGACGTGAAGGCGAACGCCTTCAGCGCATCCGCGAAGGAAAAGATCGAGGCGCTTGGTGGAACTGCAGAGGTGATGTAATGCTTACAACACTTAAAAATGCCTTTAAAATGCGGGAACTGCGCAAGAAGATCCTTTTTACGCTGGCCATGCTGGTTGTGATCCGTCTCGGATCACAGCTGCCTGTGCCGGGCGTGGACCGGAGCTATTTTGCGAACTGGTTCGCCGCTCAGACAGGGGACGCTTTCAATTTCTTTGATGCCTTCACCGGCGGATCTTTTGAGAACATGTCCCTGTTTGCGCTGAATATCACCCCTTATATCACGTCCTCCATCATCATTCAGCTTCTGACCATCGCGATCCCGAAGCTGGAGGAAATGCAGAAGGACGGTGAAGAGGGAAGAAAGAAGCTGACTGCGATCACCAGATACGTCACGGTCGGCCTTGCTCTGATTCAGTCCGCGGCCATGGCGATCGGCTTCGGCGGCAGCGGGCTTCTGGAAGAGTATAACGCTCTGAACGTGATTACGGTGATTGCCGCTCTCACGGCCGGCAGCGCCTTCCTGATGTGGATCGGTGAAAGGATCACGGAAAACGGCGTAGGAAACGGCATTTCTATCGTTCTGGTCATAAACATCATTTCCAGGCTGCCTCAGGATTTTACCAGCCTGTTCCATCAGTTTGTGGCAGGCAAGCCGATCGCGACGGCGGTTCTTGCCGTGGTGATCATTCTCGCAGTTGTCGTCGCGATGGTCATCCTGGTCATCGTCCTGAATGATGCTACCAGAAAGATTCCCGTTCAGTACGCCAAGAAGGTGCAGGGCCGTAAGATGGTGGGAGGACAGTCCAGCAATATTCCCCTTAAGGTGAATACGGCCGGCGTGATCCCTGTGATCTTCGCGTCTTCCATCATGCAGTTCCCGGTCATCATCTGTTCTCTGCTGGGATACAGCGGAACCGGCGTATGGAGACATATCCTGAACGGCTTAAGCTCCAATAACTGGTGCAATCCCACTCATCCGGTCTATTCCATCGGCCTGGTGATCTACATTGCGCTGGTGATCTTTTTCGCCTACTTCTATACCTCGATCACCTTCAATCCGATCGAGGTCGCCAATAATATGAAGAAGCAGGGCGGCTTCATTCCGGGAATCCGTCCCGGCAAGCCCACCAGCGATTACCTGAATAAGATCCTGAATTATGTGATCTTTATCGGCGCCTGCGGACTTACGGTCGTATGCGTGATTCCTTTCTTCTTTAACGGAATCTTCGGCGCGAGCGTTTCCTTCGGCGGAACAAGCCTGATCATTATCGTCAGCGTAATCCTGGAGACCATCAAGCAGATTGAGTCTCTGATGCTGGTGCGCAATTACAAGGGCTTCCTGAACGACTGAGGAGGCTGACATAAAGGCAGCATGAAAATTGGGACAGAACGGCAGTTTTGTCCCAAAATGCGATTTAAAGAAGGTGCCGCTTGTGCGGCGGAAAAGGAGGGTAATATGAAGATAATCATGCTTGGCGCGCCTGGGGCGGGCAAGGGAACACAGGCCAAAATGATCGCGGAGAAGTACGGGCTTCCCCATATCTCCACGGGGGATATCTTCCGCGCGAACATCAAGAACGGCACAGCGCTTGGAAAAGAAGCGAAGGAATACATGGATAAGGGGCTGCTGGTGCCGGATGAGCTGACCGTGAGGCTGCTTCTGGACCGGGTAGCGAAGGACGACTGCAAAAACGGATATGTCCTGGACGGATTCCCGAGGACCATTCCCCAGGCAGAGGTGCTGGATGAGGAGCTCGCGAAGCTTGGAGAAAAGGTGGATTATGCCATCAATGTGGATGTACCGGATGAAAACATCGTAAACAGGATGTCCGGACGCCGCGCCTGCTTAAGCTGTGGGGCGACCTATCATATCGTGAGCATCCCGCCTAAAAAAGAGGGGATCTGCGACGTATGCGGAAGCGAGCTGGTGCTGCGCGACGATGACAAGCCGGAAACCGTTCAGAAGAGGCTTACGGTCTACCATGAGCAGACCCAGCCGCTGATCGATTTTTATGAGAAGAAGGGCGCGCTGAGAAGCGTGGACGGAACGCTTCCCATGGAAGAAGTATTCGCCGCCATCACAGAGATTCTCGGTTAAGGATGGAAGAGCCATGGCAGTAACCATTAAATCTGCAAGAGAGATCGAATACATGCGGGAGGCCGGGCGGCTTCTCGCCGAGGTCCATGAGGAGCTCGGCGCTTTTATCCGTCCCGGCATCTCCACGCTGGATATCGACATGCTGGGCGAAAAACTGATCCGCAGCCGCGGCTGTGTGCCCAATTTCCTGAATTATAATGGATATCCGGCCTCCATCTGTGTCTCTGTCAACGATGAGGTGGTCCATGGGATCCCGAATTCCGAACGGATCCTGAAGGAGGGCGATATTGTCAGCCTGGACGCCGGCCTGATTTATAAAGGCTATCATTCCGACGCCGCAAGGACCCATGCGGTGGGCCGCGTCAGCGAGGAAGCCCGAAAGCTGATCGAAGTGACGAGGCAGAGCTTCTTTGAGGGAATCCGCGCGGCGAGGGAAGGGAACCATCTTCATGACATTTCCGCAGCCATCGACGACTATGTCACCCCCTTCGGCTACGGCATAGTCCGCGACCTGGTGGGACACGGGATCGGGACGCATCTTCACGAAGACCCGCAGATCCCGAATTTCCGCCAGAAGCGCAAAGGGGTCAGGCTGCAGGCCGGAATGACGCTGGCCGTTGAGCCGATGATCAACGCCGGGGGATGGCAGGTGAATTTCCTGGACGACGGCTGGACGGTCGTTACCAGGGACCATTCCCTTTCCGCCCACTATGAAAATACGATCCTGATCACGGAGGGCGGGCCGGAGATCCTGACGGTGCTGTAAGGAGATAACGATGAAGGGAAGACTGGCATTTTCAAAAGCGGGACATGACAAAGGAAAGCTGTATCTTATCGTCCGGGAAGAGGGAGAACGGGTATGGCTCGCGGACGGAAGGACGCGGGGAGTGCTCGCCCCCAAGGCAAAGAACAGGAAGCACATTCAGCCTGCGGGCCGGGAATTTACGGAAGAGGAGATAGATCTCTTTTTTGAAAATCCGGCCTGGGCGGATAATCGGATCAGAGAAGCGGTCGACAGCTTTTACCGGAAGAAGGAGAAGGAACGGTAAAAGCGGCCGGCCATCAGGCGGTCAGCAGTGAGGACAGGCGGCTGGCAAAAGCGGCCGCTGTCAGGACGGACCAGAAAGACGTAAAAAGAAAGGAAGCAGAGTATGTCGAAAGCAGATGTGATTGAAATTGAAGGAACGGTTGTGGAAAAACTGCCCAACACCATGTTTCAGGTGGAACTGGAGAATGGACACAGGGTACTTGCCCATATCAGCGGAAAACTGAGACAGAATTTTATCCGTATCCTTCCCGGAGACAAGGTGACGCTGGAGCTGTCCCCCTACGACCTCTCCAAGGGACGCATCATCTGGAGAGATAAATAAGATATTATGGGCAAAGCTGAAAAAACAGGAAAAAACAGAAAATTTCCTTGCAACTGCCGGGTCTGCATGCTATAATGTGAAACGGTCTTTTTTGAAAGGAGGTTTGACATGAAGGTTAGATCATCAGTAAAACCGATCTGCGAAAAGTGCAAAGTCATCAAGAGAAAAGGAAGCATCAGGATCATCTGCGAGAATCCCAAGCATAAACAGCGTCAGGGGTAATCGACTTCATTCAGGCGGCATCAGCGCCGTTTCGGTAAACGGTGCTTACAGATAATTGAACGTAAGACGGCCCGGTAAGGGCGAGCCTGCAGATGGAGCGGCGTAAGGCCTCCGGCAGGATTTTTACGGGAGATTACTTTTTGATACCGAAAATCAGGATGAATGCATCGGATGCATCCGCGGCGCCAAAAGCGCCGGAGTATCGGAAAGGCCGGATCGATATCCGGCTGGAAGGGCGGATGCGGTATGCGGGCGGCAGAAAGGCCTTGCCGGCCGCGGAAGGCGGAAGCTTTTCCCAGTCAATTAGTAACTGTATGAAGAATGTGAGGCGGCTGCAGTCGGTGTGAGGAAGCGGCCGGCCGGATCATTCAGAGTATGCACAGGCAGCGATACGCCAGGAAGCGTGGTAAGGCTTCCGGGATCCAACCTGTGCTCGTTGTGCGTGTAAACGGCATAAGGGACCGGCAAAGCCGTCCGAAAAGGCGCGGCCGTGCTGCGAATAGCCGTTTCCCGGGCGTTTTTAAAGACCGGACGCCGGCACAGCAGAGAAAGAAAAAACGGAGGAAAGACGTAAATGGCTCGTATTGCAGGTATTGACTTACCCAGAGAAAAACGTGTGGAAATCGGACTTACCTATATCTACGGGATCGGCAGGCCCAGCGCGACGAAGATCTGCGCGCAGGCGAATGTGAATCCCGACACCCGTGTCAGGGAGCTGACCGACGATGAGGTAAGAAGACTGAGCGCGGTGATCGATGAGACCATGGTAGTGGAAGGCGACCTGAGAAGAGAGATCGCCCTGAACATCAAGCGTCTCCAGGAGATCGGCTGCTACAGAGGAATCCGTCACAGAAAGGGACTTCCGGTCCGCGGACAGAACACCAAGAACAACGCAAGGACCAGAAAGGGCCCGAAGAGAAC
>DWUW01000335.1 GCA_019120525.1 Candidatus Eisenbergiella stercorigallinarum
GTCAGAAGACCAGCCGCCAGCGTCAGCGTCAGCGCAGAACAAATCCATCTCTTTTTCATAATATTTCCTCCTTTTTCCTTTTTTTCACTTTCCTTTTTACTTTTAAAAGATCACTCTGAGTCAGAACCACCAGTACAATCGTACCCAGCAGAATCAGAGTGGAAAGCGCGTTCACATCCGGCGCCACGCCGCTCTTGATGCTCTCCATAACTTTCAGCGGAAAGGTTTTGGTCTGTCCGTTTACAAAATAGCTGATAATCACATCATCGATGGAGAGCGTAAAGGCCAGAAGCGCTCCTCCCGCGATTCCCGGCGCCAGCACCGGAAGGGTAATCTCAAAAAAGGTCCGTACCCGGTTCGCGCCCAGGTCAAGGCTTGCTTCCTCGATGGAGCTGTCATAGCCCGCAAGCCTGGCTCTTACATTAAAGATTACATATGGAACGCAGAAGGTCACATGAGCCAGAATCAGCGTCAGCATGCCTCTGGGAATATCCACAAGGGCAAAGATCGTCAGAAGGGAGATTCCAAGTACGATCTCCGGAATCACCACCGGTATGTACAGAAGGCCGTCCAGAAGATTTTTTCCCTTAAACTTATACCGGTACATGCCTACCGCTCCCAGGGTCCCGATGACCGTCGCCAGCAGAGTGCTGACAAGGGCAATCACCATGGTATTCCCGAAGGATTCCAGCAGCGCGGAATTATCAAACAATTCCACATACCAGTCCAGCGTAAACCCCTTCCAGCTCAGATAAGGCTTTGAGGTGGTGGCGTTCGTGGAATTTACCACAATGACGCTGATGGGAAGAAATAAAAACAGATAAACCAGAGCGCAGAACAGGGCTCCCAGCCGTTTTCTGGCCCGTTCTCTCTTTTTTCTTTTCATTCAGACTCCTCCTTCCCCGTCAGACGCCAAGGCTCTCCATGCTGCCGCCCATCCTCTGGTACAGCTTCACAAGGATCAGCGTAATCACAATCAGCACGATGGACAGGGCCGCGCCCAGAGGCCAGTTGTTTCCGCTCTGGAACTGCCGTTCAATCAGGTTTCCGATCACATCCGAATTGCCGCCGCCCAGGATATCCGAGATGAAAAAGTATCCGAGGCAGGGAATAAATATCATAATGCTTCCGGAAAAAATGCCTCCGGAGGTCAGCGGCAGGACTACCTCCAGAAAAGTCTTTGCCCGCTTTGCTCCCAGATCCGCCGAAGCCTCCAAAAGGCTCTGATCCAGCTTTTCGATGGACGTGTACAGCGGCAGAATCATAAACGGAAGCAGGCAGTAGACCATGCCCAGAATCGTCGTTCCCCGGTTATACAGGAAATCCAGCGGCCCGTCTGTCAGATGCAGGAACTGCAGCGCCGTATTCAGCCAGCCGTTCGTTCCCAGAAAGGTTCTCCACCCATAGACGCGGATCAGCGAGTTGGTCCAGAAGGGAACGATCACCAGCATATACAGAATCTTTTTGTATTTGCTTTTCGTCCGGGCAATCAGCCAGGAAAAGGGATATCCAATCAGGATACAGATGACCGTGGTCACAAAAGCTATCAGAAGGGACTGCCCGTAGATTTTCAGATAATCCAGGCTGACCAGGCGGGCGTAATTCGCTGTGGTAAAGCGGAAAACCACATTATAATACTCGTCAATGGAGCAGAAACTCATGACTCCCACATAAATCAGCGGGGCAGCCACAAGAAGAAGCAGCAGAAGCGTCATCGGGCCTGTCATCACCACTGCCGGCAGCGTATTGCTCCGAAAACTGTGCCGGGAATGTTTCTTCGTCTTTTCCAAATTTACGCCACCTCCCTATATCAAAGGCATACTGTCTATCATTTTCAGCACCTGATTCTCCGGATTGTGGAGCAGCACCGCGTCCTTTTCCTCCCACCAGGGATGAATGATGCTTCCGGGTTCCGGCAGTTCCTCTCCTGCCAGGCGGTCCATCTTGATCTCCATGCCGTTCTGCAGAACCGCGATGCATTTCACCACAGAACCCGCGTAGACGTAATCCTTCACCTGAGCCTCCAGCTGGAAGCCCTTGACCGGAGCTGCAGAAAATTTCATCTTCTCCGGCCGCACGGAAACTGTGATGTACTCGTTTCTGGAAAAACCATATCCGCAGCCCCGGATCACGCCGTTTTCAATCCGGACTGCCACCCTGCCCATGGCAAGCTCCTTGATATTGCCCTCGAAAATGTTCGTCTCTCCGATAAAGGTCGCCACAAATTTCGTCCGGGGCTGCTCGTAAATTTCCTCCGGAGTCCCAAGCTGATCCAGAATCCCGTCGTGCATGACCGCGATCCGGTCGCTCATGGTCAGCGCCTCCTCCTGGTCGTGGGTCACATAGATGAAGGTAATGTTCAGCTTCCTCTGGAGCCGCTTCAGCTCCAGCTGCATCTGCTTGCGCAGCTTCAGATCCAGGGCTCCCAGAGGCTCATCCAGAAGCAGCACGCGGGGCCGGTTTATAAGGGCCCGGGCGATGGCCACTCTCTGCTTCTGCCCGCCGGAAAGCTGGGACGGATACCGCTCCTCAAATCCTGTGAGCTGTACCAGAGCCATGATTTCTTTCACCCTCCGGGCGATCTCCGTCTTCGGCACCTTCTTCATTTTCAGTCCGTAGGCGACGTTATCGTAAATGGTTTTGTGGGGAAACAGAGCATAGCTCTGAAATACCGTATTGACGTTTCTTTCAAAAGGCTCCTTTTCCTCCACCGCCTGGCCCTCCACCAGGATGCTGCCCGAAGTCGGCTCCTCGAAACCCGCGATCATCCGCAGCGTCGTGGTCTTGCCGCAGCCTGATGAACCCAGCAGGGTCAGAAACTCTCCTTCTTCCACGGAAAGGTTCAAATTCTTTACCACATGATTTTTTCCGAAATATTTGTTTACACCTTCCAGCTGTACAATGCCGCTCATATATCCACCTCTTCCGACTGCTCTTTTTCTGAAGCGGGCAGGCCCGCGTCCGCCGTCCGCTACAGAGCTTTGAATCCCCGCTCTCCTGTACGGATACGGACGACCTCCTCAATGTTTCTCACAAAGATTTTTCCGTCTCCCGCATGGTCTGTGGCGCATTTTTCCCGGACGGCCGAGATAATCGGCTCCACATCCCGGTCGTTGACCACCACCTCAATGCGGATCTTGGGCAGCAGATTGATGGTCGTCTGAAAGCCCTTCAGCTCTCTGGTTCCCTGTTCCTCCACCATGCCTTTCTGAGTTCCGCAGCCCATGACCGTGGACAGAGTCATGCCTCCGCAGTTCACCTCGTCCAGAATGTGCTTAATGTCCTCCAGCTTTTCAGGTCTTACGATAATGATAATTTCTTTCATAAACGCTCCTCCGTTCACCGTCTGTCCATATACGGCAAAGGGAGCTGTCTTTTGAGACAGCTCCCTTGCTTTCAGGTCTTGCTATAAGATTTTCGTTTTTCTGCTAATTGATATCTGAGAATATACTCCTTTCCGTACCACGTTTCAAGTGCTCTTTCAGACCATCTTTCCGGGTATTTCGTACCATTTCTGGCCCTTTTGTGTTATATTCCGCCTGCTTTTATTCCATCTCCCGCACCATTTTGAAAAGCTGTACCCTGCTTCTGGTTCCCATTTTATGGTGAATGCTGGAGATATGTTTCTTCAGGGTGTTCGGACTGATGGAGGCCTCCTCGCAGATACCGGCGCTGTCTTTTCCTTCCAGAAGAAGCTTCAGAATCGCGGTCTCCCTCCGGGTCAGCTCATAGCGCTCCGCCGCCTGGGACACCGAAAGCTTTCCACCCGCCTGTTCGTCCCGGTTCCTGCTGCGGGACAGGCGCCAGGCCAGATGCTCCTTTAAAATGTCCAGCACAAAGATATCCTCATACTGGAAATCCTGCTTCCCGATGGTCCGGTACAGGCTCACCACGCCGAGAAATCTCTTGTTTCTCGCAAGCACCATCTGCAGAGCGAAATGCCAGTTGTTCGGCCTGTAGACCTTCTGGTAATATTCCGTCTGCACCCGGGCCTCATCGGAGATAATATCCGTCTCCCTGTAAATCAGCGTCTTGCCGCTGTACATGATTCCCCGGCTGTAATCCAGCTCGTCATAGGCGGCGCTTAAGCCCGGGTCACAGTTGATGGTCACCGGATCGCAGAGACCTTCGCCCTCCTGGCTGGCCAGATAAAAATCCGCACTGTCAAAGTCAATCACCATTTTCAGCTGCTCCAGGAACTGCTGCCGCATGGCCTCAAAATCCTCCGTGGTATAAATCCTGTAGATCATGCTGTTCAGCAG
>DWUW01000336.1 GCA_019120525.1 Candidatus Eisenbergiella stercorigallinarum
TCTTTTTTCAGATAAAGATACAGCCCCATACAGGCCCCGATGCAGTCTCCGTCCGGACGGACGTGTCCGCTGATTCCGATTCTTTTGGCTCCCCTGCATTCCTCCAGAAGGTTCATGGACATTTATTCCTCCTCCCTGCGCTCTTTTTCCATCACTTCGTCAATTTTATGCGACATATTCACGCCGTATGCAATGGACTGGTCCATCACAAAAATGATTTCCGGCGTAATGCGCAGATTGATCTCCTTCGCCAGACGGCTTTTCAGGAAGCCCTCCGCGCTTTTTAACCCTGCCAGCGTATCCTCCTGCGCCTTCTCATCCCCCAGCACGCTGATCCACGCCCGGCAGGTTTTCAGGTCCGGTGCGACCTCTACCGCCACTACGGAGGTAAGGGGCGCGATCCTCGGATCCTTGATCTGCCCGCGGATCGCTTCCGCGAGCACCTGCTGTACCTGGGCGTTGATCCGCGTATTTTTGATACTGTTCTTTCTCATAGAATAACCGTTCCGCCTTTCCGGCGAAGCCGGAAGCCTTACCTGGGCACCTCCACCATGATATAGGCTTCCACGATATCGCCTTCCTGAATCTGGTCGAAGCCGTCGAACACAAGGCCGCATTCAAAGCCCGAACGGACTTCCTTCACATCGTCCTTGAATCGCTTCAGGCTCGCCAGCTTTCCTTCATAGATCTGGTCTCCTTCTCTGGTAATGCGCACCTTGCAGTCACGCCGGAATTCGCCGTCCAGGACGTAGGAGCCTGCGATGTTTCCAACAGCGGAAGCATGGAAGATCTGGCGGATCTCCGCGTGGCCGATCACCTTTTCCTCAAAGACGGGATCCAGCATGCCCTTCATGGCCGCCTCCACATCCTCGATCGCCTGGTAGATCACCTTATACAGCCGGATATCTACACCCTCCCGCTCCGCGGTCGCCTTTGCCGTAGCGTCAGGCCGCACGTTGAAGCCGATGATGATGGCGTTGGAGGTAGCCGCAAGCGTCACGTCGGATTCGTTGATCGCGCCTACGCCGCCGTGGATACACTTGACCACCACTTCTTCGTTTGACAGCTTTAAGAGACTCTGTCTGACAGCCTCCACACTGCCCTGCACATCCGCCTTGATGATCAGGTTCAGTTCCTTCAGCCTGCCTTCCTGGATCTGGTTGAACAGATCGTCCAGGGACATCTTGGACCTTGTTTCTTCCAGCTTCTTTTCCTTATTCTGCGCGATGAAGGTTTCCGCGTAGTTCCTTGCTTCCTTATCATTTTCATGGGCGATAAAGACCTCTCCCGCTCCCGGGACATCCGAAAGCCCGAGGATCTCCACGGGCATGGAAGGACCTGCCTCCTTCACCCGTCTTCCCTTGTCGTCGATCATGGCGCGCACCTTGCCGTGGCTTGCCCCTGCGGAGATGAAATCGCCCACATGGAGCGTTCCCTTCTGCACCAGGACGGTTGCCACCGGCCCGCGTCCCTTATCCAGCTGCGCCTCGATCACAAGGCCCCTGGCCATCCGGTTCGGATTGGCCTTCAGCTCCAGGATCTCCGCCGTCAGCAGGATCATTTCCAGAAGCTGGCTGATGCCCTCTCCCGTCTTGGCGGATACGGGCGCGAAAACGGTGCTTCCGCCCCATTCCTCAGGGATGAGCTCATATTCCGCAAGCTCCTGCTTTACCCGGTCAATATTGGCGTTGGGCTTATCGATCTTGTTCACCGCAACGATGATCTCGATCCCCGCCGCCCTGGCATGGCTGATGGCTTCTACCGTCTGCGGCATCACGCCGTCGTCCGCGGCCACCACAAGGACCGCGATATCCGTGGCGTTGGCGCCTCTCATACGCATGGCTGTGAAAGCCTCATGGCCGGGCGTATCCAGGAAGGTGATCGTCTGGCCGTTGATCTGCACGGTGTAGGCGCCGATATGCTGGGTAATGCCGCCCGCCTCTTTATCCGTCACATTGGTCTTGCGGATCGCGTCCAGAAGGGAGGTCTTACCGTGGTCAACATGGCCCATCACGCAGATAACGGGCGGCCTGGGAACCATATCCTCTTCCTTCTCCTCGTCCTCCTTAAGAAGCTCCTCGATCACATCGACCTTTACTTCCTTCTCGCAGATGATGTCGTATTCAATGGCAATGCTTTCCGCTTCCTCATAGGAGATTTCCTGGTTCAGCGTTACGATCTTGCCTTCCATAAACAGCTTTTTGATGATCCCGGCCGCCTGGACCTTCATTTTATCTGCCAGATCCTTGATGGTAATATTCTCCGGAAGGGTGATCACCTTGATCTGCTCCTCCGGCTCCGCCTTTACCGGCTCGGGCTTGATGAACCTGCCCGGCCTGTTCTTCAGCCTGCTCTTCGATTCGTCCTCTTCGTAAATATGCTCCTTCTTGGAACGTCTGTCCCTCTCCTGGCTGTTGCGGCGCTTTTCTTCCTCTCTGCGCTTCTCGTTCTCCTTAACCGGAGCCTCCGCAGCAAAGCCCTTGCCCGGAGCCGGACGACGGGATCGATTGTCCTGCCTTCCGCCCGCGCCCTGTCCACGCTCGCCATTAGGACGCTCGCCATTTGCGCCAGGTCTCGCGCCGCCCGGACGGCCGCCAAAGCCCTGTGCGCTTCTCTGGCCGCCGCCAGGACGGCTGCCGGATCCGGCGCGGTTCTGGCCGTCCGCGCTTCTTTGCGGCCTTGCTCCCTGGCCCGGCCGGCCATCTCTGCCGTCGCGGCCTTCTCTTGCATCCCGGCCGCCTCTGTCCTCTCTTTGCGGCCTTGCGCCCTGCGCATGTCTGCCTTCCGGCTGTCTGTTTTCCGGCCTTGCCGTCTGAGCTTTCTCCGTTCTTTCATTTCCGGCACCTCTGTCCGCTCCGGCCTGGGAAGCCGCGTTCTGCGCCGCTTCGCGCTCTTTCGCGGCCTTTTCGGCAGCGGCTCTTTCCTCCATGGCCTTCTGTTCTCTCGCGGCCCTCTCCGCGGCCTCCCTGCGCCTCTTCTGCTCCTCAAGCCGCTCATCCGGCATCTGGGGCTGGGAAGGCTTCGTAAGAGGCTTGATCAGCCTGGGCTGGCCGACCAGGAGCTTTCCTGCCGGACGTCCCTGGCCCGCGCCGGAACGCCCGCCGTTCTTTCCCGCGGACTGGGCGGAACCCTGACGGCCCGCCCCGTCTCTTCCGGAAGCCGGCTTCGCGTTCCCGCCCGCCTGCCTGCCGCCCTGCTGTCCCTTCTGGGACTGCATCTTACTGTTGTGCGGGTTACTCACAAAAATGATATTTTTCTTCTTTTTCGCAGGCGCCTGCTCTTTGGCGCCTTGCGCCTGCTCTTTGGCGCCCTGCGCCTGGATTTCCTTCTGCACTTCCTTCTTTTCAGGCATATCGCCCATTCTCATCTCTCCCTCTGTCACTATCCGCTTTTCTCCTTCGCTCTTGCCAAAATGTTTCCGTACTTTCCTTACTGCCTCATCTTCTATGGAACTCTGGGCGGCTTTTGCTTCCACCCCTTCCTTCTGCAGAAATATTATGATGTCCCTGCTCTGTATGCCCAGCTCTTTTGCCAGTTCAAAAATTTTAGTCTTTGCCATGCTGCGCCTCCTTTACTCGGCTGATTCCAACTTCCCGGTCAGATTCTTCGCAAAACCTTCATCCGTTACTGCCAGGGATGCTCTCATCTCCTTTCCCATCGCATGGCCCAGTTCCTCCTTCGTTGCGTAGAAGAAACAGGGGACATGATAATACGCACACATATTCAGGAAATTCTTCTTTGTATTATCGGAAGCGTCAGTTCCTACGATCACAAGCCGCGCCCTGCCTTCCTTTATCGCCTTTTCCGTCATGAACTCACCGCTCGCGACAGCAGACGCCTTTGTTGCAAGGCCGAGCAGGGACAAAATCCTATTCTGCTTCAAACTCCTCAAACTCCTTTTCCAGCTGATCATACACTCCGTTCGGAATGCTCATCTTAAAGGATCGCTCCAGCCCTTTGTTCTTTCTCGCCTTTTTCAGGCATTCCATGGACCGGCACAGGTACGCGCCTCTTCCGTTCTTCTTTCCCGTCGTATCCAGCAGGATCTCTCCTTCTGCCGAACGGAGGATGCGCATCATCTCTTTCTTTCCCTTCATCTGTCCGCAGCCGATGCACTGCCTTTGCGGAACCTTTTTATTCATTCAGCACCACGCCTTTCCTCCGGCCATGCCGGGATCCGGTTACGCTTCCTCCTGCCGGCCGTCCGGTTCCTCCGCCTCGCCGGAAACCTCTTCCAAAGGAGCTTCCCCCGGAACCGGCTCCTCTTCCTGCGGGATATCTTCCTCCGGAACGTCTCCTTCCAGGAGCTCTTCCTCCGCAGACGGCGCTTCGTCCGGTACGTACGCTTCGTCGTTCACATACGCCTCATCGCGTACATACGCTTCGTCGTCCAGCTGCGCATCCGTCTCTTCGCCGCCCTCATAGTCCTCTTCGTATTCCTCATCGTCAAAGTCGTCCAGATAATCCTCATAACGGAAGCCCGGCGCGTCCTTTGCCTGTGTCTCACTCTTGATATCGATCTTGTATCCCGTCAGCCTTGCCGCCAGCCTGGCGTTCTGTCCTTCCTTACCGATGGCAAGAGAAAGCTGGTAATCGGGAACGACCACCTTGGCGGTCTTCTCATCCGGATCCGCGAACACCGCCACGATCTTGGCCGGGGACAGGGCGTTCTGGATCAGATTGCCGGGGTTCTCATCCCAGTTGACGATATCGATCTTCTCGCCGCGCAGCTCATCCACGATCGCGTTCACTCTGGAGCCGTTCATACCCACACAGGCGCCTACCGCGTCCACGTTGGGATTGTTGGACCAGACCGCCATCTTGGTACGGCTTCCGGCCTCCCTGGCGATGCTCTTAATCTCAACCGTGCCGTCGCGGATCTCGGTCACCTCCGCCTCAAACAGTCTCTTTACCAGCTCCGGATGGGTCCGGCTCACCAGGATCCTCGGTCCTTTTGGCGTATTCTTCACTTCCAGGATATAAACCTTGATCCGCTCCGTAGGACGGAAGACCTCTCCTCTCACCTGTTCGCTTTCATTGAGCAGCGCGTCCGCCTTGCCCAGGTTGATGCTGATGTTTCTTCCAATATAACGCTGCACCACACCGGTGACAACGTCCTTTTCCTTCTCATAGTATTGATTGAAGATGGCGCTTCTTTCTTCCTCGCGGATCTTCTGGAGGATCACGTTCTTCGCGTTCTGGGTGGCGATACGGCCGAACTCCTTGGACTTGATCTCCACGTGAATGATGTCTCCCACCTCAGCGCGTTTGGAGATTTCCTTCGCGTCCTCCAGAGCGATCTGCAGGCAGTCGTCCTCCACGTCCTCCTTTGCGGGAACGACCTCCTTTTCCGCGTAAACCAGGAAATCACAGGTTTCCCGGTTGATCTCCACCTTCACGTTGTCCGCCTTTCCGAAATGGTTCTTGCAGGCGGTAAGCAGGGAAGTCTCGATGGCGTCAAAAAGGGTCTCCTTGCTGATCTCCTTCTCCTTTTCCAGAATGTCAAGCGCTTCCATCAATTCCTTGTTCATGGCAACCTCCTTAAAAATCCAGCGCAAGCCGGATCAGCGCAATGTCCGGCCTTGCGAATTTCTTTTCTCCGTCCTGTGCTTCTATGATAATGGAATCCCCGTCGTACGCCTTCAGGATCCCCTCAAATTCCTTCTGCTTCTCCTGCGGGCGGTACAGCCTGATCTCAACGGCCTCCCCCAGGCTCTTTTCCAGATGCCGGTCCTTCTTTAAGGCCCTTCCCAGCCCGGGGCTGCTCACCTCGAGGATATAGGCCTCTTCGATGAAATCCTCCTCGTCCAGCCGGTCGGACAGCTTCCTGCTCACGTTTTCACAGTCCTGGATGTTCACGCCCTCTTCCTTATCAATGTAGGCGCGAAGATACCATTCCCCGCCTTCCTTCACATATTCCACGTCGTAGATCTCCACGCCGTTTTCCTGCGCGATGGGAAGCAGAAGCTCCTCCGCGCGCGCCTCGATGTCCTTTGCCTTCGGCATCCGTTCACCAGTCCCTTTCTTCTTTTATTCCGGTCTCTTTTTCCAAAAATAAGAGTGGGCGAATCGCCCACTCTAGTCTGATCATCTTATTAACCTTATTCAGTATAGCACCGACTCCTCCGAAATGCAAGGGATTTTCTCAAACATCTTCCAGATTCCGGATGATTTTTTCCGCGCAGGACAGAAATCCCTCCATTTCCTCTTCGCTGATGTCCTTCCAAATCTGCTCGTCCATGCGGGAAAAGTTTTCGTGGACCTCTCCCGCCTTCCTTCTTCCTTCCTCTGTGAGAACGATGAGAAAGGACCGGCGGCAGTCCGGATGCTTCCGCCTGCTCACGTATCCCGCCTCTTCCAGCTTATCCAGGCTTCTGGACAGCGTGGCCACATCCATGTTGCAGCGGTCGGCCAGCTCCCGCTGGCTCACATGATCCGCCTCAAACAGCTTGTTCAGGATCCGGGGCTGGCCCGGCGTCAGCCCGACCTTCTGAAAATAGGGATGAAGGATCCGCTTCCTGGCCGCTTCCATCCGGACCATGGCCTCTCTGATCTCTTTCTTTTCCATGCCTGTTTTCTTTTCCATACCGTGCCCTCCTTTCCGGCCGTCATTCCGGTTCAGACT
>DWUW01000337.1 GCA_019120525.1 Candidatus Eisenbergiella stercorigallinarum
AAACTTCCCATAACCTGGCAGGAAAATAAAAATACTGCGGAAGAGGAAAGGGCAGCATAACGATCTTTGGTCAGACGATATACACAATAGAACATGGAAAGGAAAATACCTGATAAAAGTAACCCGGCAAACAGTTTGAAAGATACCTCTAGGGAAAACCCGATACACATAAGAAGAGCAGGAATATACAAAAAGAGATCAGGATAAAAAAAACCGACCCCATAGCCATATCCATAGCAAAGATCCACATGGATTTTGTTTGAAAAAAGACCATAAGAAAGATTCTGTGCAAGAGTTTCAATCCGCGCCAGATGAAACGAAGAATCGGAGCCAGTGATTAAATCCTCCCGGATATAAGGGGAAAAACTTAAAAGTACGGTTAGGAAAGCATAAAGAAACTCAAAACGATATTTTTTGCATTGTGCAAGATAATGATGCATTTGGTAGAATCCTCTCCCTTCATAAATTTTTCTATAATTATAGCAGATAAAATAGAAATGAAAAAGGATAGATTTTTAGTTGCCAATATGGCAATACTTGACGCATATTTTGTGGAATGCTATGATTGATACGATCTCTCGGTTCGAGGGGGTGCGTCTACTTAAGGAAAAAGAGGGCCGGCTATGAAACGATTGCAGAAAATGATCGAAAAATGGAACAATAAAGTCTTCGCCTGGGGAGCGGCACTGGCCTTTTTTCTCAGCATGCTTCCAATCTGGTATCTGGCGTTTTATGCCAGACCCAGCGGAGATGATTACGGATATAGTGCGCTGACGCATGCGGCCTGGATGGATACGCATTCTCTGATCGAGGTGCTGCGTGCGGCGGCGCAGACAGTGGTCAATAACTACAATTCCTGGAATGGAGACTGGGCCACCACGTTCCTGTTTTCCCTGATGCCGGAGGTGTTTGTGCCATGGTCTTTCTGGATCGTGCCCTTTCTTATGACCGGAGCGGTGATCGCGGCGACAGGGGTGTTTATGTATGAGATCTGTGTGAAGGTTATGAAGTTGCCGGGAGAGGATTGTGTCATTTATACCGCCCTGCTTCTGCTGACGGCTTATCAGTTCATTCCCAGCACGGCCATCGGTATGTACTGGTATGTGGGAGCGGTCCATTATATGCTGCCGCATGCGGCAGGGCTTCTTGGAATCGCCTGGATGTCTTCCTGGCTGCAGACAGGACGCGGAAGCAGGCTGATCCTTGTGGCTGTCTGCGCCTTTTTTGTGGGAGGCAGCAGCTATTTTACCAGTCTTCTTCTTTTGATGGTCTTTGCGGCCGTACTGGTGCTGGGATGGAACAGGAAGCGCGGGAGGGTATTGGCTCTCCTCATTCCTTTTCTGATATGTCTGATCGGCTTTGTCATCCAGTGCAAGTCGCCCGGAAATACGGCGCGCGGCGGCGAAGATTTCGGATTCAGCGGATCTTTGGCAGTATATACGGTGGCGGAGTCTCTGCGCAGGGGAATTCTGACGATCGGCTCCTATGCTTCGGAGAAGACATTTTCCTTTGTGATGCTGTTTGTGATCGCTCTTTTTGGCCTGGAATCCATGGACAGAGTGACGGAAAAAGAAAAATTTTCCTTCCCGTTTCCCCTCCTTTTCGTTGTTGCCATGTTTGGCTGCTTCAGCGCTATGTTTGCGCCGGAGGTTTATTCGGAGCGGTTTGATTCTATCGGCATTTCCCTCGGGCCCGCAACGGTGCGCTGGTTTGTGTTTCTTCCCGCGGCCGCGTTTACGGTTCTTTACTGTGAGGGGTGGATTCTGGCTCGCATGAAAAGAAGGCGGGCGGAGGCCGGAAATGCGACAGGCCGTGTGCTTGGAGACGGATATCGGTTCAAAGTCCTTTTGCCGGGACTTTTGCTCGCAGTTCTGTTTCTGCTGTTTGACAGGGAATGGATGCGCACCTGTGTGGACAGGCAGGCGGTTGAATATGTGGCCAGCGGCCAGGCGGAGGACTTTCGGGATCAGATCGCTTCTCAGATGGAGATCCTGCTGGATGATACCGTAAAGGAAGCCTATCTGTGTCCGATCAATCCGGAACAGGGGCCGTTAATGCACATGCCGGTGACAACGGATGAGAACGCGTTTACCAACTGGGTCGTAAAAAACTTTTACCGGAAAGATAAAGTGGTGATGGTGGAGCCGGAAGATACGTAGAAGCTGGGCATCGGAGAATACGACGACGCGGAAAATTCATTGTGACCGGAGCGATCATAATAGAAGACGATCATAAATAAAAGGAAGAAAACAAACATGAGCAACAGACCCAACACCCTCTATCTAGTCGTCCCCTGCTACAACGAGGAGGAGGCGCTTCCCCACAGCGCGCAGGTGATGCGGGAAAAACTGAACAGACTGGTAACGGAAGGAAAGGCGTCGCCCCGAAGCAAGATCCTCCTGGTCAACGACGGAAGCCGGGATGGGACCTGGAAGATCATCCATGATCTCTGCGATAGGGATCCGGCATTCGCGGGGCTCAGCTTTTCCCGCAATTACGGGCATCAGAGCGCGATCCTGGCAGGTATGATGGCAGCCAGGCAGCATGCGGACATCGCGGTTACCATTGACGCGGACCTGCAGCAGGACATTGAGGCGCTGGATCAGTTCCTGGAAAAATATCAGGCAGGCTGTGAGATCGTTTACGGCATCCGGAACGACCGGAACACGGACGGTTTTTTCAAAAGGCTGACGGCGAATGGTTTTTATGGGCTCATGCATCTGCTTGGCTGCAGGGTGATGAGCAATCACGCGGATTACCGGCTTCTTTCGAAAAAGGCGCTGGATGCGCTGGCGGAATATAAGGAAGTGAACCTGTTCCTGCGGGGGCTGATCCCTACCATGGGTTTTTCTTCGGATGTGGTCTATTTTGATGTGAAGGAGCGGGAGGCGGGCGCCTCCAAGTATACGCTGCGGAAAATGCTGACGCTGGCAACGGACGGCATCACTTCCATGAGCACACGGCCGATCCAGCTGATCACGGTGCTGGGCTTTCTGGTCAGCGTGTTCAGCGCGCTCATGATCATTTACTGCATCGCGGACTGGTTTATGGGACGCAACGTTCCCGGTTATACCACTTCCCTTGTAGTCTCTCTTCTCATGGGAGGCCTGACGATCTTTTCTCTCGGTATTGTGGGAGAGTATGTGGGTAAGATTTACCTGGAGACCAAGGCGCGGCCGCGGTATATTGTAGAGTCTTTTATCTGGAAAGATGGGAATAGTCAGAAAAATGATAAAAACAACTCAGAGCAGTCAGAATAGTCAGAAAAATATAAATATTGAAATCCATGCCGACGACTATGCGATCTCGCCCCATTCCTCAGAGGATATTTTAGCCTGTCTGCGGGCGGGGAAGCTGGACGGGATCAGTGTGCTGACCAATATGTCCTGTTTTGAGGAGTACGCGGAGAAGCTGAAGGCGGAATATGGCCGTTTCCCGAAGAAGCCGCGGCTGACGGTGCATCTGAATTTTATGGAAGGGCACTGCGCGGCGGATCCGGAGGAGGTTCCTCATCTGGTGGATGAAAAAGGATATTTTAACATAAGCTGGGGGACTCTTTTTAAATGGAACTATACGCCGAAGCTGTTTTTGCCGCTGAAAAAAGAGCTGAAGGCGGAGATCGCCGCGCAGACGGAGCGGTTCCGGCACGCGTTCGGAAAGGATATCCCCCTGCGGTTTGACGGGCATCAGCATACGCAGATGATCCCGGTCGTGTACTGGGCGCTCCTGGAGGTGATCGTGGAGCGGCATTATCCCACGGAGTATATCCGCGTGACGAAGGAGCCGATCCTGCCGTTCCTGAAGACGCCCTGCCTGTGGAAAACCTATCGACCGGTGAACGGGATCAAGAATCTGATCCTGAATTTCCTGGCGCCGGGGATGGAGAAAACGGTGGAACGCAATCATCCTTCCTGGCAGAAGGAGAACGCGCCCATGTTCCTGTGGGGGTTGGTGATGAGCGGGCAGATGGATGAAGGGCGGGTAAAGCGGCTGCTTCCCGCCATGAAGGAGCAGGCGGAGAAGAAGGGGCGGAATCTGGAGATCCTGTTTCATCCGGGAACGGTCCTGGGGGAGGAGCTGGGAGAGGAATTCTGCAACCATGGTGCCAACGGTTTCCATGTGTCCGGGGGACGGCAGATGGAATATGAAGCGGTGATGTCCCTCACACAAGAGGATCTGAAATGAAAGCGATATCGGAACAGAAAATGAGCGGGGATACGGGAACGCGGAGGAGGGTGTTATTTTTCCTTGCGGTGTCAGCAGCCTTTGTGCTGATTTTTGTCTTTAACGTGCTCACGCCTATGATGACGGACGATCTGTTTTACGCGAAAACGGTGTCGGAGGCTTCTTCGATCGGAGAGCTGTTCGCACAGGAATATGAGCAGTATATGACCTGGACAGGGCGTTCGGTGTGCCATATGATCCTGCGGTTTTTCCTGCTGACGGACAAGATGGTGTTCAATGTGGCCAATTCGCTGGCATTTGTTTTTCTCACCCTTTTGATCTACTGGAATGTGGAGCGCAGAAAAGCCTATGATATGCCGCTGTATCTTCTGGTCAACCTGTTATTGTGGATGTTCGGCGTGGTGTTTAGGCAGACGGTGCTGTGGGAGACCGGGGCCTGCAATTATCTGTGGGGATCCGTCCTGATCCTGAGCTTTGTGACGCTCTACCGGCATGGGCTGGAGCGGGAGAGGCTGGCGGGAGGCGTGAAGCATCCCGGGCTGTGGGCGGTTCTTCTTCCCCTTTTGGGAGTGCTGGCCGGCTGGTGCAATGAGAATTCCTCGGGCGGCGGCCTGCTCATGGTGCTTCTGTGCCTGGGTTTCTATGTGTATGAACAAAAAAAGACGGAGAACCGCCCGCGCGTATGGAAGCCGTGGATGGTCACGGGGATCCTCGGCAATCTGGCGGGGCTTGCCTTCATGGTGCTGGCGCCCGGAAACGCCATCCGTTCCCAGGCGCAGCCGGAGGAGGAGCATTCCGGCCTTGTGGGGTATCTGGCCCGCTTCCAGAAGATCACCCTGGCGGTGGAGGAGAATTTCCTGATCCTTCTGATCATCGGGCTGCTGCTTTTCCTCATCATCTATTATCAGAAAAAAAGCTGGAAGGCGCTGTGGGGCTGTTCGCGGAACGGCCTTCTGTGGGCTTTTGTTTTTCTTGCCACCTGTTATGTGCTGGTACTGACGCCGGAGCCGCAGCATCGGGCTTATTTCGGCGCGGGGGTGTTCCTTACGGTGGCAGTGGCGCAGTTTTTTACGGATGTGTCGGATAAAGAGGCCATATTCGCCAGCCTGAAGACGGGCCTGGTCAGCGTACTGCTCCTTATCATGTTCTTCACTTATATGGAGAGCGGGACGGATCTGGGGCGGATCTGGCGGGAATATAACGAGCGGGACGTATATCTGGCGCAGAAGGCGGCCGAAGGGGTCAGGGACGTGACCGTTCCCATGCTGCGTCCGGATTTTGAGACGAAGTACAGCGACGGATATAATTCCGACATTCAGGAGGATCCGGGTTACTGGATCAATGTGGCCTATGCTTCGTATTACGGTTTTGACAGCGTTTCCGGCGTGCCCCGGGAAGGGTGGACGGAGTACTGAAAATATGGTATGCTAAAGAGCGGAAAAAAGAGGCGCTGTGCGCGCCGGCGTTAAAAGGCTTCGCCGGATGTCACGGAAGGAGTTTTTCATGCGGCAGGATCTGGAATATCCGTTTGATCCGGAATATATTCTGAAAAAATCGAAGCATATCAGAAAGGAGCTGCTTGCGGACGGCACGTCCCGGATCAGGAAGCGGATCGCTGTCCTGGGCGGGAGCACTACCCATGACGTGATCCGTATCCTGGAGCTGTTCCTTCTGAATCAGGGGATCGAGCCCGTTTTCTATGAATCGGAATACGGGCAGTACTGGCAGGACGCCATGTTCGGGAATGAGGAGCTGGATGGTTTTGGCCCGGACATCATCTATATCCATACCAGCAGCAGGAACATTACCGCCTGGCCCGCGCCGGGCTGGGACCGGGCTGCGGCGGATGCGGCGCTGGAGGAGCAGTTTGGACATTTTCAGGCAATGTGGGAGAAGCTCCGGGAAAAATGGAACTGTCCCATCATCCAGAACAATATGGAGGAGCCCTTTTACCGGCTTCTGGGAAATCAGGACGGGGTGAATCCGGGAGGAAGGACCGCTTTCGTCCGCAGGCTGAACGAGAGGTTCGCGGGGTACGCGGCGGAGACGGAGAATTTTTACATCAATGACATCTGCTATCAGGCTGCGGCCTATGGGCTGGACGCCTGGTCGGATCCCTTTTACTGGCATATGTACAAGTATGCCCTGTGCCTGAAGGCCATCCCCTGGCTTGCGTTAAACGTATCCAATATCATCAAGTCCATTTACGGGAAGAATAAGAAGTCCCTGGTGCTGGATCTGGACAATACCCTCTGGGGCGGCGTGGTGGGGGACGACGGCGTGGAAAACCTGCAGATCGGGCAGGAGACCTCCATGGGGCAGGTGTATTCGGAATTCCAGTCCTATGTGAAGTCCCTGAAGGAGATCGGCATCATGCTGAACGTGGATTCCAAGAATGAGGAGGAAAACGCCCGTGCCGGCCTGAACCATCCGGACGGCGTCCTGAGGCCGGATGATTTTATTCTGATAAAAGCCAACTGGGAACCAAAAAGTGAGAATATTCTGAAAATTGCTGCGGAATTGAATATTCTGCCGGACAGCCTGGTGTTCGCGGACGACAATCCGGCGGAGCGGGAAATTGTGCGCACCCATGCGGCCGGTGTTTCCGTGCCGGAGCTGGGCTCGCCGGAGCAGTATATCCGGGTGCTTGACCACAACGGCTATTTTGAAGTGACCTCTCTTTCCGAGGACGACAGGAAGCGGAACGAGATGTATAAGGCGAACGCGCTGCGGGCCGCCCAGCAGGCCAGCTTTACGGACTATGGAGCCTATCTGAAGTCTCTGCGGATGAAGGCGGTGATCCGTCCCTTCGAAGCGCTGTATATGGCCAGGATCGCCCAGCTGACAAATAAGAGCAACCAGTTCAACCTGACCACCAGACGCTATACTCAGTCCCAGATCGAGGAAGCGGCGCGGGATCCTTCCTGCATCACCCTCTACGGGAAGCTGGAGGATAAGTTTGGGGACAACGGCGTGGTGACGGTCCTGATCGGCCATGAAGAGGATAAGGCCCTTCATCTGGATCTGTGGCTGATGAGCTGCCGCGTGCTGAAGCGGGACATGGAGTATGCCATGATGGACGTGCTGGTGGAAGCCTGCAGGAGGCGGGGGATCGGCGTTATCTACGGCTACTATTACCCCACAGCGAAAAACGGCATGGTGCGGGACTTCTACGCTCTGCAGGGCTTTGAGAAGCTGCGGGAGGAGGAAGCCGGGACGGTGTGGAAATTTGAGATCCCGGACGTCTATGAAAAGAAAAACCGCTACATCGAGATCCGGCAGGGCGGCTGTGACAAGGAAACCGGAATGGAACCGGGAAATGAGTGAAAGAAAAAAGGAGATTGCCATGACAAGAGAAGAAGTTTACAAAACCCTGAACGGCGTGTTCCAGGATGTGTTTGACGACGAGAGCATCGAAGTAAACGATGAGACCACATCGGACGATATCGAGGATTGGGATTCCCTGGAGCATATCAATCTGATCGCCGCTGTGGAACAGGAATTTGGCGTGAAGTTCAACATGGGACAGGTGGTTTCCATGAAAAATGTGGGCGAGATGGTGGATATCATCCTGAGCCAGATCGACTGAGGAAGGAACGGGGCCATTGAGTATCACATCCTTTTATTTTCTGGTCTTTTACGCGCTTGTCCTGCTTTTCTATTATATCGTGCCGAAAAGAGGCCAGTGGGGGATCCTCCTCCTGGCCAGTATTCTTTATTACCTATTTTCGGATAACGGCTTTCTGATCTTCTATCCCCTTGCCGCCGTGCTGGTCTGTCATTGGGGCGTCAGGCGTATGGTACGGGTCAGGGAGCGGGCGGAAGCGGCCGGGACGGATCCGGGACGGCAGTGCAGGCTTGCGCTGGCCGTCGTGATCGTGGCAAATGTGGGCGCGCTGTTTCTGCTGAAATACATCAATTTCGGGATCAACACGGTCAACGGCGCCGCTTCTTTGTTTGGGAAAGGGGAGCTGCTGCATGGGCTTGACTGGCTGGTCCCGCTTGGTATTTCCTACTATTCCCTCACGCTCATCGGCTATGTGACGGATGTATATTTCGGGATCGCGAAGCCTCTGAAAAATCCGGGAAAGCTGGCTTTGTACGGGATGTTTTTCCCCTGCATGCTTTCCGGGCCAATCCTTCGGTTCCGGGAGGACGGGGATCAGCTGTATGAGCCGCATCCTTTTGACTATGTGCAGGTGACGCGGGGGATCCAGCGTATGCTCTGGGGATTTTTCAAGGTGTTGGTGATCTCGGAGCGTATGGGTAAGCTGGCGGATACGGTTTACGGGAATCCGCCGCAGTATCCGGGGCTTTATATCTGGATCGGCACAGTGGCCTTTGCCTTCCAGCTTTACACCAACTTTTCGGGCGGGATGGATATTTCCCTGGGGATCGCGCAGACCTTTGGCCTGAAGCTGCCGGAAAATTTTGAGAGGCCCTTTTTTTCCAGGACCATCTCCGAATACTGGCGCAGATGGCATATCACGCTGGGTGTGTGGATGAAGGAATATGTCTTTTATCCGATCCTGCGCTCCGGCCTGTTTACAAGGCTGGGGAAAAGGCTCCGTTCCCGGTTCGGGAAGAAGCGGGGAAAGCAGCTTACTACCTTCGCGGGAATGTTCCTTCTGTGGTTTGCGGTAGGTGTCTGGCACGGCGGGGACTGGAAGTATGTGATCGGTTCCGGGCTTCTGCATTGGGCCTACATCGTCTGCGGAGAGCTGCTGGAACCGGTATACGCGAAGGGGATGGCCAGGCTCGGCATCGACCCGAAGGCAGGGTGGGTGGACAGGCTGCGGGTGCTGCGCACCTTTTTCCTGGTCAACATCGGTTTTGTGTTCTTCCGCGCGGACAGCGTGCAGACAGCCTGCGCCATGCTGAAGAGCGCCGTTTCTGTGTTTAACCCTTCCATTTTGATCGATGGGTCGGTCTTTGGGCTGGGGCTGGACTGGATTGAATTTACCATCGCCGTGGTGTCTCTTCTGATGCTGCTCGCGGTATCCCTTCTGCAGGAGAAGGGGTCGGTGCGGGAGCGGATCGGGAAAAAACGTCTGCCGGTGCGCTGGGCGATCTGGTACGCGCTGCTGTTTTATGTGATCCTGCTGGGCAATTACGGGCCGGACTACAGCGCCGCGGAGTTTATTTATCAGGGATTCTGAAGGACGAGGATGGATATGGATAGGATTGCGGTACTGATACCCTGTTATAATGAGGAAAAAACCATCGAAAAGGTAGTGCGCGACGCGAAAGCCGCGCTGCCGGAGGCTGTGGTCTATGTGTATGACAACAATTCCACCGACCGTTCCGCGCAGCTGGCCGAAAGGGCCGGCGCGGTGGTGCGCAGGGAGCGGAAGCAGGGAAAGGGAAATGTGATCCGGCGGATGTTCCGGGAGATCGACGCGGCCTGTTATATCATGGTGGACGCGGACGATACCTATCCGATGGAGTGCGCGGGGCAGATGGCGGATAAGGTCCTTGGGGAAAACGCCGATATGGTAGTCGGGGACCGGCTGTCCTCCACTTACTATGAGGAGAACAAGCGTCCCTTCCATAATATGGGAAACAGTCTGGTGAAAAAGAGCATTAACCTGCTGTTCCATTCGGAGATCCAGGACATCATGACCGGATACCGCGCCTTCAGCTACCAGTTCGTAAAGAGCTTTCCGGTGCTTTCCAAGGGGTTTGAGATCGAGACGGAGATGACCATCCATGCCGTGTACAATAATATGCAGGTGGACAATGTGGTGGTGGATTACAGGGACCGGCCGGAGGGAAGCGAATCCAAGCTCAACACCTATTCAGACGGGGTCCGGGTGCTTGGGACGATCCTGCGCATGTTCCGGCAGTACAGGCCGCTGGCCTTTTTTACCGGGCTGGCGCTTCTTCTGACGATGATCTCGGCAGCCTTTTTCATCCCGGTGCTGATCGCTTTTCTGGAGACCGGCATGGTGGATCGGTTCCCCACGCTGATCGTTTGCGGATTCGTGGAGCTTGCGGCGATCCAGTCGGTGTTTTCGGGCCTGATCCTGCACAATCTGGGAGTAAAGGAGCGGCGGGATTTTGAGATGAGGCTGTATGAGATCCGAAAGGAAGAAACAGGCCGCGGATGAAGAACGGCCGGGCGCTTCCTCCCCTGGCGGGAGCGGGGCCGGAGAAGGGATACGGACGGATAAATGCGGAATAAAATACTGAAAAAAGAATATCTGGCCCTTGGGGCCGTACTGTTGGTCTTTTTTTGCATGGCGCTGTATAAGCTGACGGATACGCCGCTGTGGTATGACGAGATGATCGAATTCTATTATTCGAAATATCTGACCGGACCCATCCGGGGCGTCAGCCTCTGCGGCAGCCTGTATGAACGGCTGCAGGCCAACAGCTTCCAGCCGCCGCTCTATAATCTGGTCATGCATGTCTGGCTGCTGTTCGGGGAATCAGAATGGTGGTTCCGCTTCAGCGGGGTCCTGTTCGGCCTGGCCGGGATGCTTGGGCTGTATGCCTGCGTCAGGCAGTTCGCCGGCTGGCAGGCGGCGGCGCTTTCCGTGTTCGTAAGTTCCTTTGTGTATGAATGGATGTATTATGTGAAGGAAGCCGCTGAGTATAATATGATGATCATGCTCCTGTACTGGCTTCTGTATCTGTATTTCCGTTCCTTCCGGAACCTGACGATGAAGAATATCCTCTGGTTCACGGCGGTTTCCGTGGTGCTTCTGTATACGCAGTACGGCGCTGTCCTCGGGATCCTGCCGCTGGCGGTGAGCCTTTTCGCGCGGGCATGGACGCTCAGGGAAAAGAAGCTGTGCCGGAACATCGCGTTTACCTATGGGATCGCCGCGGCCGCGGCCGGGCTTCCGCTCTATTTCCTCCTGTTTCGGATCCAGCTTCAGATGAACCAGAGCGTGAACTATTACACGGTAGCTTTTGAAAAAGGCAATGTCATTTACGACTTTTTCCTGATGCTCCTTACCACAGCCCAGTGGCTGTTCACGGAGTCCAAGACCCGGTTTTTGCTGCCCTTCGCCCTTGCGCTTCCGGCGGCAGCCCTGATCGCGGTCCTTTCCATCCGGTTCCGGAAAAATAAGGAGTTCAACTTTTTCCTGGTTAGCTGCATCGCGGTCTGGCTGATCTATTATGCCATCGTCCGTGCAGGGATCTATGCCTACGGAGATTTCGGGAACCGCTACAGCCTGTTTTTGTTTCCCATCTGGAGCGTGCTGATCGTTTATCTGTTCAGCGAATTTTTTGCCCTGCTGCGGATGTGGGGGCTTCCGGAGGGAATGCCTTTCGGGAAGAGGGCAGCCCTGGGGCGGCTTGTTTACCGCAGCGCGCTTGGGCTTTTCCTGGCGGTCCAGCTGGGATACTGCGCGTATGGATTTTACCGGATCAGCATCTTTGACGTAAAGAGCGATACCAGGAGCGTGGTGCGGCTCTGGTATGAGCTGGAGGGATATGAAGCTCCCACCTATGTGGTCTTCGGAGAGGCTCCCAGCTTTACCTATTACCTGACCCATGAAAACCGTTTCCGGGAGGAATACTGGGACGATATCGTTTTTGAATATGAAAATGTGGAGAACAGCTACTCCCCGGAGGAATACTGGGAATTCTTCCTGGCTGCCTGGAACGGACAGCCGCCAGAGCATTTTTACCTGTCCATCGGCCATGAAAACACGCTGACCGAGGCGCTCAGGGATCAGGGGTATGTGCTGGAGGAGAAGTTTTTGACGAATACGATTCTGTTTGAGGTGTCAAAAGAGAGCTGATCCGGGATGGCCCGGCTGCAGGAATGAGGAGGGGAAGAGGTTTCTATGAATCATAATAAGCAAAAAGCGCTTACTCCGGTGTGCCTGGTATATCTGATTTTCGGACTGGGAATCCTTGCGCAGTTTATTTCCCTGGTCGTTTCCGACGGGAAGTTTTTGGGAGAAATGGTATATGATTTCAGCCGTTTCACGGATTTTTTTGATCATGTCCGGAGATTCTACCTTGGCCTGGATCTGGTGTATCAGGAAGGAATGCATGCCTGCTTTCCTCCGCTGGCATACAGTATCTATTTTTTGATTTCGCGGATTCTGTATTCGGATAATATGGAAGCCCCCGGGGAACTGGCTGTCAGCGGATCCGGAATGCTGGTCATATGTATGCTGACGGCTCTCTTCGCGCTTTTCTTTTCCTTTGCGCTGGATCGGCTGTTTTCCGGCGGACGTTCCCTGGAGAAGAAGCTTTTAACCTTTCTGCTGTTTTGTTCTTATCCCTTCTGGCTGGCGGTTGAAAGAGGGAATATGTCACAGCTGGTGCTGATTCTTCTGATGTATGCGTTGGCATTCCGCGATTCCGGCCGGAAAATGGAGCGGGAAGCGGCATTGATCCTGATCGCCGCCGCTTCGGGCCTGAAGCTGTATCCGGCCATATTTGGCGTGTTATATCTGGCCGAGAAAAGATATAAGGAGGCGGTGCGGCTCATCGCCTATGGCATTTTTTTCTTTGCTTTTCCATTCGTGTTTTTTCAGGGACTGGATGGCTTTCGGATCTTTCTGAGAAATCTTTCTGCGGTGGGAAGCGGAACGACCGGCGTGACGATCGCCGGGATCTGCGGCAGGATTGGAGAGGGGATCGGAATCGGCCTGGCACAGGGCCATATGGCCGGAAGGATCTTGTCTGTTCTGTATCTTGCGGCCGTGATCTTTCTTTGCTTTCGGAATAAAAAAAGCTGGCAGACAATGGCTCTGCTTTCCAGCCTGATGATCATATTTGTGGCGGCCAGCGGGACGTACTGCCTGATTTACTGGACAATCCCGTTCCTGTGTTTTTTGAATGAGATGCATATACGGAAAGCGTTCCGGTGGATCGACTATTTATATGCGGTTCTGTTCCCGCTGGTATTTGTGGCTTATCCTTTTCGGATGACGGGGTCTTCAGGAATGCTGTATGCCTTCCTTTATCTGTTGATCCTGGTGATTCTTGCGGATCAGGCAGTGCAGGCGGTGGGGAAAAAGATCGGCGGCAGGGAGCGAAGAGAGCATGAATGAGATAAGAAATGATTTCGGGGAAAACGGAGGCGGGAAGCGGGCTCTGATCGGCGGTTTTCTGTTGGGAGTCCTTTCCTTTCTGCTGCTGTATGGGATTCAGATCCTTGATGTTACCTATGATGACTGGCTGCTGACGGGCGGAGACCTTTCCCAGCATTATCTTGGATGGTGTTTTTTCCGTGTCAGCGACTGGTCGTTCCCGGTCGGGTTGATGGACCGGATTTCCTATCCGAATCAGGTTTCTGTAATTTTTACGGATTCTATTCCGTTATTTGCGGTTTTGTTTAAGCTGCTGCGGGGGCTGCTGCCGGAGACATTTCAGTATTTCGGCATATGGGGGCTTCTTTGCTTTGGCCTTCAGGGCGGACTGGGGGCGCTGTTGATCCGGCATTTTGTGAAAGATGACAGATACGCTGCGGTAGGAAGCCTGTTTTTTGTCCTGGCTCCGATCGAGCTGTATCGAATGTATATGCATACGGCGCTTGGGGCCCAGTGGCTGCTGCTGGCCGCTTTCCTTCTGGGGCTGAAGCAAAACAGGCTAAAGCCTGTGCAGAGAACTGCGGCATATCTTTTCCTCGGTGTATTATGCGGGAGTATTCATCTGTATTTTGTCCCGATGTGCGGGATTATTTTGGGAGCTTTTCTGGCGGTGGATCTGATCCTGCGCAGAAATTTCCTGCAGACGGTCCTGATGGGAATGGCTTATTGTTTTTCAGCGGTTGCTGCGGTGGTTTTGCTGGGGGGATTGTCCCATGATCATCAGCTGGATGCGGGAGGCCTGGGGCAGTTCAGTTTTAACCTTAACGGGCTGATCAATCCGCAGGGGTGGTCCCGGATCCTGCCGGATCTGCCGCTGTACGGAGAAGGGGCAGGGGAAGGGCTGGCTTTCCCGGGGACAGGGATTCTGGCAGCGCTGCTTGCGGGCGCTCTTGTGCTGTCCTTCAGGAAAAAAAGCAGGCAGGCTGTACGCAGACAGATCAGCGGCAGGAATGTGTCTGCATGTCTGGTTATCGCTGCGGTGTCCATTGTTATTTCCGTTTCCCATCGGCTTGCGCTTGGCGGTCAGGTGATCTGGGAGATTCCCTACCCACAGCAGCTGGTCTCCCTGTGGGGGATGTTCCGTTCCAGCGGAAGATTTACTTGGCCTGTGGTATATCTGCTGATCCTTTTTGGTGAGGTTCTTCTATACCGGGTGCTTGTCTGCCCGGAAGAAGCTGTTGGATCTGACATGCGGCAGAGTGATCCGGCGCAGGCAGGGGCATGCGGACGGGACGGAAAAGGTCTTCAAAACGCGGCGCTTGCTGTGCTGGCCATACTGCTGGTATTCCAGATATATGATTGCTGGCCGCAGCTGAAGGAACGGAATGACAGATTTTCCGGCCGGGAGGAGTACGTATCTTTCATGACGGATGAGGTATGGGGGAGATTGAGCGAAAAGGAGCATCTTGTCTTTGTTTCCGATCTGGTGAGCAATCAGAACCTGCTTTATGGCCTCAGCGTATATGCGCTGGAAAATGATATGACGGTCAATACGTTTTATTTTGCCCATTCGGCCATAAAGAGTGAGGTGAAGGATACGATAGAGAGTTCGCTGGAGAATCCGGATCCTGATACTGTTTATATTTACAAAGAAGAGGACGAAAAACTCTGCACAGACGATAGGATGACATACAGGAAAGCGGACGGCCTGGTGATCGGCATATTGAAATCCGATAGCTGATTCCGCTGTTCCTCCTGCATCCCCTCTTTCCTTCCCGCATAAAATGAAACAGCGGGCCCCTCAGGCCCTGGCGGAGGAGTGTGGGGATGGAAAGATTTCGGGAAGCAGGAAGGATCAACAGGATGCAGTTTACCGCGCGAAGACAGAAGCTGAGGGATCTTTGCGCGGTATTTCTTTTTCTGTTCCTGCTTCCTTACGCGTGTTCCCTGATATTCGGCGGGGAGGACGCCTGCAGGGAGACGCTGGCGGTCCCTGCCTCCGAGGGGCCGATGGTCGCCTGCGACGGAAAAGCGGGTACGCTGCTGCTTCCGCTGGAGGAATATGTGGAAGGGGCGCTGGCCGCGAGCATCCCTCCGGAATATGAAATGGAAACCCTTAAGGCACAGGCAGTCATCCTGCGGACGCTGTGCCTGAAAGCGGGGGAAACGGCGGAGGTCATTTCCGCCGCGTCCGTAGGGCAGAGATATCTGGACGCGGAACAGAGACGGATCCTTTGGGGAGAGGATTATGAAGAAAAGCAGTCCCGGATGGAGGAAGCTGTACGGCAGACGGAAGGCCTGGTCCTGACCTGCGGCGGAGAGCTTCTGGAACCGGCCTATTTTCAGCTGAGCGCGGGAAAAACGCGGGACGGGAAGGAAGTCCTGGGAGAGGGATATGAGTATCTGGTGAGCGTGGACTGCAGCCATGACGTGGAAGCGGAGGATTATTCCCAGAGCGTGGTGTTAAGTGAGGAACGCTTCCGGAGGACGCTGGGCTGCGGCAGCGAGGGAAAGATCCTTCTGACCAGAGACAGCGCGGATTACGTGCTTTATGTGGATACGGAGGCGGGGAGGATGTCCGGAGAGAGCTTCCGCGATCTGTTCGGGCTTTCTTCCTCCTGTTTCGTGCTTGAGCAGGAGGGAGACAGCATCCGTCTGACCAGCCGGGGGATCGGGCACGGCCTGGGATTCTGCCAGAATGAGGCGGACCGGAGGGCGGCGCAGGGAGAAGATTACATGGAGCTTCTGTCTGATTTTTTCAAAGGAGCCAAGATTCGTAAAATCTGAATAAAGGGGAAGGAAACGGAAAAACTAAGCTTGAAGGAATTCACATGGCATGTGCCGTCGGCGCAGCCAAATGCAAATAGGAGAGAAGGAAGGACCTATGAGAAGAAGGAGATCAAGCTTTAGGAAAGAAAAGGCGATCATGCTGGCGTCGAGCTGTCTGGTATTGACTGCCCTGACAGTAACGGGGCTGTACGTAAGAGAACGGAGGCAGGATGCTCCGCAGGACAATGTGGTGGACTTTACCGCTCTGGAGGAGGAAGAGAGCCTGACCATGCTGGGAAGCCAGGCCGGGGAACAGGCGGCGGACGGCCCCTCGGCCGGAGAAGCGGCCCTGACGGAGGGTACAGCTTCTGCGGAGGAGGGCATAGCTTCTGCGGAGGGGACGGCCATGGCGGAAGGTGCGGCATTGGCGGAGGGGGCAGACCTGACGGAAGAGCTTGCTTCCGCAGAAGAAGCGTTACCGGCAGAAGACGCGATATCAGCGGAGGCGTCGCCCGCTGACGGGAACCTGGCGGAGGAAGCGCGCCGGCAAGAGGATCCGCAGGGAACCGTCCCGGAGAAGGAAGGCGGGACGGACAGGGCAGATGCCGGTGGAGAGGAGGCTGTGGCCGCAAATGCTTCCGACGCCATTGCGGGAGCGGAGGATATGCCTGAGGACAAGGATGCCATGAGCGCTTCCACCCTTCTGGATTTTACGGATTCGGATACGCTGGTATGGCCCATTGTGGGAAATGTGCTGGTAAATTACAGTATGGACAAGACGGTGTACTTCGCTACCCTGGATCAGTATAAATACAGTCCCGCCATCGTGATCTCGGCGGTGGAAGGAGAAAGCATAACGGCCGCTGCGGACGGACAGGTGACGGATATCTATCAGGATCCGGAGACGGGAACCACGGTGGTGACCAATCTGGGGGACGGCTATGAGCTGACCTATGGACAGCTGGCAGATCTTGCCGTTTCCGAAGGGGATATCGTGGCAGTGGGAGACCTGATCGGCAGCGTGGCGGCCCCGACCATGTACTACAGTGTGGAAGGTACCAATGTTTACTTTAAACTGACGAAGGACGGCGTCCCGGTGGATCCGATGAGCAGGCTGGGATAAGAGGCTGTGCGGTCAGCCGGGAAATGCTATGGCACGCGGCGTTTCCCGGTTTTTTTATTTTTTGCGTTCCCCTCTCTGCCAGGATATGCTACAATAAGGGGCGCGGATCGCGGGATGTCTGTTTGGCCGATGGCCGTGCGAGATGAGCCTGTACGGCGGCGGGGGCGGCAGCCCGGCTCTGTGGCATTACAGATCTGGAGTTCAGGAATCGAGGCAGTCGGAGCATGAGGCGTTCCGACATGGAGGAAAGTATGAAGATTGTGGTATTAGGCGGCGGTATCAGTACGGAACGGGACGTTTCCCTGGTTTCCAGCCGGATGATTTATGAGGCGCTGAAGAGAAATGGGCATCAGGCGGTACTTTTGGATGTCTACCTGGGCTATGAGGGAGACGAAGAGGAGATCGCCCATATTTTTGAAAAGGACTGTGACTGGGGAGAAAGCATCGGCGCGGTCCGGGAGAGCAATCCGGATATCGAAAGCGTCAGGGCCATGAGAAAGGATGGGGGCAGGAGCTTTTTCGGGCCTAATGTGCTTACTGTCTGCAGTATGGCGGACGTGGTCTTTCTGGGGCTGCACGGAGCGGATGGAGAGAACGGCAAGGTGCAGGCCGCGTTCGATCTGCTGGGCATCCGTTATACGGGAACGGATTATGTCAGTTCGGCCCTTTCCATGGATAAAAGCCTGACGAAGGAAATATTTGCCTTTTACGGCATTCCCGTGCCTGCGGGAGTGCAGATCCGAAAGGATGCGGAGATGGCGAAGGGCGCCTGCCCGGTGGCGTTCCCCTGCGTGGTAAAAGCCTGCCGGGGCGGTTCCAGCGTGGGTGTGAGTATCGCCCATGACGATAAGGAGTATCAGGAGGCTGTCCGGGACGCGTTCCTTTATGACGACGAGGCTGTGGTGGAACAGTACATAGAAGGGCGGGAATTCACCTGCGCGGTGATCGACGGGAAGGCGCTTCCGATCGTGGAAATCGCTCCCCTGGACGGTTTTTATGATTATAAGAACAAATACCAGGCGGGAAGCACGGTGGAAACCTGTCCCGCGGATCTGCCCCCGGAAAAGACGAGGGAGATCCAGGAGCTTTCAGAAAGGGCGTTCACAGCGCTGCGCCTGAAAAACTATGCCAGGATGGATTTCATGATGGACCGGGACGGAGCCGTCTACTGTCTGGAGGCGAATACGTTGCCGGGCATGACGCCTACTTCCCTGATCCCTCAGGAAGCGAAGGCTATCGGCGTAAGCTTTGAGGAGCTGTGCGAATGGATCCTGAAGCTGGCGCTTCACCCCGACGGCTGTCCTTCGGAAGGGAGCGCGTTATGAAAAATATGACTCTGGAAAATGTGGCAAAGGCTTGCGGAGGCAGGCTTGTCTGCGAAGGAGAGCCGTCCCGGGCGGAATGCGCGTCTGTGGTGATCGATTCCAGGCAGGCGGGAGAAAACAGCATTTTTATTGCTGTAAGAGGAGAGCGGGTGGACGGGCACCGCTTCCTCCCGGATGTGTTCCAAAAGGGGGCGTTGGGCACGGTCTGTGAGCGGCTGCCGGAGAATGCGGGGGGACCCTGTATCCTGGTGGAGGACAGTCTGAAGGCGCTGCGGCAGATCGCGGCGTTTTACAGGGAGCAGCTTCCCGCGAAGGTGGTCGGAATCACCGGCAGTGTGGGAAAGACCAGCACCAAGGAGTTCGTCGCGGCAGTGCTCGCCCGGAAATACCGGGTGCATAAGACGCAGGGAAATTTTAACAATGAGATCGGCGTACCGCTTACCGTCCTTTCCATGCCGGAGGATACGGAGGTAGCGGTTTTGGAGATGGGGATCAACCATTTCGGGGAAATGCGCCGCCTGAGCCGGATCGCGCAGCCGGACATCTGTGTGATGACCAATATCGGCCAGTGCCATCTGGAGTTTTTGGGAAGCAGGGAGGGCATCCTGAAAGCAAAATCGGAGATCTTTGAGCATATGCGGGAGGACGGGCGCGCCGTCCTGAACGGAGACGATGATATGCTTGCCGCCATCTCGCAGGTGAAGGGAAAAGCGCCGCTCCTGTATGGAATTCCGGATGTCCCGGACGGAGAGGCGGCAAGGAAATACGGCGTGTACGCAAAAGAAATCCGGAAGAAGGGCCTGCTCGGAAGTGAAGCCGTGTTCTGCCATGCGGGGAAGGAATTTGCGGTCCGTGTCCCCCTTCCGGGAGCGCATATGGTGTATAACGCGCTTGCGGCGGCGGAGGTAGGGTTCCTGCTGGGACTTTCCCCGGATGAGATCACAGCCGGCCTTGCGGAGGTTCGGAGTGTCAGCGGCAGGAGCCGTGTCCTGCGGGCGGGAAGCCGTACCGTGATCGACGACTGTTACAACGCCAACCCGGTTTCTGTGGAGGCGGCTGTCGATCTGCTGGTGCAGGATGCTGCACGCCGGGAATCGTCCGGCCAGGCAGCCTGCAGCCAGACAGCTTCCGACCAGGCGGCTCCTGGCCAGACAGCCTGCGGCCAGCCGGATGCCCGCCGGGTGGCCGTTCTGGGAGACATGCTGGAGCTTGGCGAAGAAGAACGGCTGCTGCATGAACGGGTGGGACGCTACTGCGTGAAGAAGGGCGTGGACTGCCTGATCTGTGCGGGCCCGCTTTCCGAAGCCACATATGAGGGCGCTCTTTCGGAAGCGGAGAAAGAGGGGAAAATGCCTTCCGGCGGCATCCATTATTTCCCGGACAGGGCTGCTCTCCTTGCCGGGATCGGCGCCCTGCTGGAAGAAAAGGATACGATCCTGATCAAGGCTTCCCACAGCATGGGATTTGAAGAGGCGGTTAAGCTCCTTACCTCCGGCTGGGCGGCGGCAGGAGCGGGTGACGGTGTTTGAGTGAGGCCGGAATGAACGGGGCCGGAAGAACCGGAAAAGAGAAAACATGCGGTCAGGCTCCGTCCCGGCATTTCCTTCTGTATTCGCTGGGACTTAAGCCCGTCACCTTTTTATAAAGCCGGCTGAAATATTTCTCGTCCTCATATCCGGCTTCAGCGGCAATCTGCTGGACGGATTTCGTGGTATTAGAAAGCGCCTCGCTGGCCTGACGGACGCGCGCCTGGATGCAGTAATCGCTGAAGGAGATCCCGACGATATCATGAAAACAGCGGCTGAAATAGCCGTAGCTCATTCCGGCGGACCTGGCGAGCTCCGTGGAGTCCAGACGCTCGCCGCAGTGGCCGTCGATATAAGTCTTTACGGCCAGGATATTTTGGGTTACCTCGCGGGAATATCTGGTGGAGGAGCTGAAGAGATTGGTCTTCTGGTACACATCGGTGAGCCAGTCCTCCACCTCACGCCAGTTTAAAAAAGATGCAGGGAGGGTAAGCGTCTGGCCGGTCAGCTCGCTGTAGGAGGCGTTCCAGACATTTTCCAGAGCAAACAGCAGGTGGTAGAGCCTTGGGACCGTAAGCCTGCTGTTTTTCAGATCCAGACGGAACTGATCAAAAAGTCCGTTTTCATGCACCCAGTTCAGGGAAAGCCAGCTGCTTTCAGTTTTTCCAGAGACGCATTGTCCGTGATGTATTTTTCTTCCTGAAGCTCGTAGGCATGTTTATGATTGATCTCTTTCCTGGAGCAGTAATCGTAGAAAAACTGCTCCGCCCGCTGGTGATCAGGACGGACGTATGGAAGGAATTCGGCTTCAACGCGGTGGTCTATCTGGCGGCCCTGACCGGGATCAGCCCTTCTCTGTACGAGGCGGCGGCCATCGACGGGGCGGGACGCTGGAAGAGGATGTGGCATATCACCCTGCCGGGTTTAAAGCAGGTGATCGTCCTCATGACGATCCTGGCCCTCGGAAATATTCTGAACGCGGGTTTTGATCAGATTTACAATCTGTACAATACCGCGGTATACTCTACAGGAGACATCATTGATACCTGGGTGTACCGGGTCCTGGCGCTGGTCATCACGCTTCCGGTGCTGACCATGGCGGCCTATCCGCTGGCGAAGAGCCGGCAGGAATTCGCGCCGAGAAACGGGATTCTGTGGCTGTTCGTGTTCTGCATGCTGTTTTCCGGAGGCACCATCCCCTGGTACATGGTGATGAAGAACTACGGGCTGATCAATAACGTGTTCGGGCTTGCGGTATGCGGCGGGATTCCCGTGTTCAACCTGATCCTGATGGTGAATTTCTTCCAGGGGATCCCGAAGGAGCTGGAGGAGGCCGCCATGGTGGACGGCGCGGGGCCGTGGTATATCCTGGCGAGGATTGTGGTGCCGCTGTCCAAGCCGGTGCTGGCTACGATTGCCCTGTTCACCATCGTGGGACAATGGAATGAGTTTTTTCAGGGACTGGTCCTTTCCACCAGTGAGGAGCATTATCCGCTGCAGACCTATATCAAGCAGCTGATCTTCCAGCTGGACACCTCGCAGATGACGGCGGAACAGATCAAGCAGATGTCGATGATGTCCAATACCACGCTGAACGCGGCGAAGATTTTTATTTCCATGGTTCCCGTCCTGTGCATCTATCCTTTTCTGCAGAAGTACTTTGTGACAGGAATCACGCTGGGAGGAGTAAAGGAATAGAAGGAAGGAGAAGAATAGATGAATCAGGAAAGGCAGACGGAGCTGATCTTTTCCGGCGACCCGTACCGGATGAACTGGCTGCGGCCGGACTATGAATACGGGCAGGTAAAGGCTCCAAAGGAGCTGACATGGGAGGTAGAAAACAGGCGGGAGGGCGACGTGATTTACACGGAAATCCGCCTTACCAATCCGGGAAAGAAGCCCTATTTTGCCGACGCGGGAAGCATCGGCATCGCGTTCCCCCTTCCGGACAGCTACGAGGACGCGCAGACCTGTCTCACCAGACGGTGCCATACCCATATTTTCGGCGGAAGGGACGTGAGCTATATCTGCGCCCTTCGCATGGGAGGACAGCCGCCCCATCTGGGGATGTTCCTGACGGAAGGAAGCCTGGAATGCTACAGCGTGGAGAGGAATCTTGACAGGATGAGCAACGACCGGGGATGCTTCTGGCTGCATCCGGGCCATCTGCAGTTCGACGCGGGGGAGACGAAACGCATTTCCTGGAAGATATTTCCCCATCAGGGAAAGAAGGACTTCCTGCGGAAGCTGGGAGAAGAGAGTCACTTTGTGGACGTGAGGGCGGAGCGGTATGTGGTCTTTCCGGGGGAGAAGATCAGCCTGCGTATCCGCCCGGCTTTCCCGGCGCGGACGGTGACGGTCAATGGAAGCGCGGCGGTGTTTCGGACGGAGGAGGGCGTCTGGACCTGGGAGACGGATGCCGGGGAGCCTGGAGAGCAGGGAGAAGCGGGAGAAAAATGGCTGAAGATCCTGGCGGACGGTGTGGAGACCCGGTGCCGGATCCTGGTGCAGGAACGGCCGGATATACTGGCACGCAGGCGCTGTCAGTTCCTCGCGCGAAAGCAGCAGTATCAGGGAAAGATCGAAAGCCTGAGAGGGGCCTATCTTGCCTATGACAACGAGGGAGAACAGCCCGTTTACCGGCCGGAAAATGATTTTAACGGCGGACGGGAGCGTATGGGAATGGGCTGCCTGATGGCCCGTTTTCTGCAGATGGAAAAAGAGCAGGATACGGAGAAGCTGGAGCTGCTGGAGAGAAGCCTGGAAGCTTACCGGACGTTCGTGCTCCGGGAGCTGGTGGATGCCGGAACCGGGGCGGTCTGCAACGATATCGGCATGGACGACAGCTACAAGAGATTGTACAATCTGCCCTGGGGAGCCGCATTTTTCATGGAGCTGTACCGGGAAAGCGGAAGGGAGGAGGATCTTGCCTGCTCCTGTCAGATCGTCCGGAGATTTTATCAGGACGGGGGAGCGGAATTTTATCCCATCGGCCTTCCGGTCTGTCAGCTCGTGGAAGAACTGAAAAAGGCCGGATGGAGAAAGGAAGAGGAGGAGCTTACCGGGCTGTTTCTCGGCCATGCGGACCGGATGCTGGAAAGAGGGACCGATTATCCCGCCTCAGAGGTGAATTATGAGCAGAGCATCGTCGCTCCGGCGGCGGATATCCTGCTTTCGGCCTACCTGATTTCCGGAGAAGAGAAATACCTGCGGGCCGGGGAGGAGCAGCTTGCCGTGCTGGAGCTGTTTAACGGCTTCCAGCCGGACTGGCATCTGTATGAGACGGCGATCCGTCACTGGGACGGCTACTGGTTTGGAAAAAGGAGGATTTACGGAGATACCTTCCCTCATTACTGGAGCGTGCTGACCGGAAACGTGTTCGAGCTGTACGGACGGATCACGAAGGATCCGGCCTGGCTGAAGCGGGCGGAGGATTCCAGAAGGGGAGTCCTGGGACTGATCTTCCCGGATGGGACGGCGTCCTGCGCCTGCGTGTTCCCGCATACGGTCAACGGAGTGAGAGGGGAATTTTTTGACGAATACGCCAACGATCAGGACTGGGGACTGTATTATTATCTGAGGGATGGGGAACGGAGCGGGAACTGAACTTCGGGAGCGGAGCTTCTGTCGGAGGCTGCCGCTCCCGAAGGAGAGCCAGTTGGCAGGAATTACACAGCTTATCCGGCACCGGCTTTCAGCTATTTTTCTGCTTCCGCCATGCCCTGGGAGACAGCCCCGTCAGAGAGCGGAACACCTCGCTCATGTAATTGGGGCTGGAGTAGCCGGCGATCTCGGAGATCCGCTGGATGGAAAGCTCCGTATCGGCGAGCAGCCTCTTTACATCCCGGATGCGGAGCCGGTTGACATAGTCACAGATGCTCATCCCCATATTTTTCTTAAAAATGTGGCTGATGAAGGAGGTGCTGCAATGGCAGGCGGCGGCCACGTCGGCGGCATGAACGGGGAGCAGATAACTGCGCTCCAGATAAACGACGGCGTGGCTGAGAACATGGCTCAGCGTATCGTACGGTCTGGGAGCGGGGCCGTAGACGGCGGACAGCTCCCGGTTCAGCAGGAGGAACATGGCGCACAGCGGAGAAATCAGCGTTCTCAGAAGGCCCTCGTCCAAAAGCGGGGGCTTTGTATTTTTCAGAAAAAGGGCGCGCAGGGATTCTTCGGACAGGCCATAAACCTCCGCTGTCCGGCGGATGCGGGAAAGAGAGCGGTCCCGGTCAAAACAGTAGCCGCTCACATCCACAAAGCCAAGCACCTTCCCGTCCTCCAGGATGGGATATACATATTCCCCCATGCCCGCGTAGCAGGTGCCGCAGAATGGGCCTTCCTTACACTTTTCATGCACTCTGGGCTGCCTTCTGATGCAGTGCGTCCAGGCGGTATCGCTGGATTTGACATAGAGACAGTAGGGATTGCTGTTGATGTTGTATTTGGAAAGGGCCGCCATGTGGTTCCCGAGAGGGATGGAGGCATTGTGGAAGGCGGCAAACAGCCCATGAAAATCATGCAGATAATCAAAATAGGCGGCAATATCCCGCAGAAGCTGTTCTATCATATGATTTCCTTCGTTTCATTCTTTATGTCTGAGTTCTGACTTACTGATACATCTTCAGGCTCATTCCGGCTGAAAAGTTTCCATTTTACTATAGCTTCACTATAGCATGGGAAGCCGCGCTCTGCAATCAAAGCTGTGCACGATTGTTTAGGTTTTGAGCCGGAATCAGAAGGTATTTTACAAGGGAACTGGTACAATAAAGGCAGATGAAAATGCCGCCTGATGTGGAAAAACAAAAGACAGAAAAAACGAAATGTGGAGGAAAAGTGATAATGGAAGAAAACAGAGTGCTGGAGATGCAGAGGGAGACGCCGGTGTACGATACAGTGGACGTACTGGTCCTGGGAGCGGGGCCGGCTGGCTGGGGAGCGGCCGTCAGCGCCGCAAGGGAAGGGGCGAAAACCCTTCTGGTGGAAGGAAGCTCGGATGTCGGCGGCGTGGCGACGACAGGGCTGATGAGCCACTGGACGGGAAACACCACCGGCGGGATTTATGAAGAGATCATAAGCCGCACCCACAACGTTTACGGGAAGAATCCAAAGCTGAACGATCAGGAAATGCGGAAATACATCGATCATGAGACGATGAAGACCAGAGCGCTTCAGATGATGCGGGAAGCGGGCGTGAAGCTGCTTTTAAATACGATGGCATGCGAACCTTATATGGAAGGAAAGCGGCTGGCAGGAGTGTTCGTGGAAAACAAGAGCGGAAGAAGCCTGATCCGCGCGAAGGTGTCCATCGACTGCACCGGGGACGGGGATATCGCGGCCAGAGCGGGAGCGCCTTATTTTAAGGGAAGAGAAAGCGACGGAGCCATGCAGCCCATGACCCTGATGGTACAGGTGGGAGGCGTGGACGTGGAACGCATGGAATATGTATACGCGTTTGAGGACAGCTATGAGGTGCCGGAGGGGGATATCCAGAAGCTGGCGAGAGCGTGCATCCCTGCGCCTGCGGGGCACGTGCTGGTCTATCCTTCCGTTTTCCCGGGCGTGGTCACGCTGAACATGACAAATGTGACCGGAATGGACGGCACCAACGCGGACGATCTGACGGAAGCCTACATCCGGTGCCGGGAGCAGCTTCCGGAGATCATGGAATTTCTGCAGAAGCATGTGCCGGGCTTTGAGAACAGCTTTGTGCTGAAATCCGCGTCCCAGATCGGCGTGCGGGAGACAAGGCATTTCATCGGGATGAAGACCATTACGGAGCAGGATATCCTTTCGGCCCGCGTTTTCCCGGACTGGGCGGTGGCGAACGCGCACTTTAATTTTGACGTGCATAACATCACGGGAGCGGGGCTGGACGAGACGGGCTGCCAGAAAAAATTCAGCCAGAAAAAGGGGTATACGATTCCCTACGGCTGTCTGGTGCCGCAGAAGGTGGATGGACTGCTTCTGGCAGGGCGATGCATTTCCGGCACTCATCTGGCCCATTCCAACTACCGCGTCATGCCTATCTGCGCCAATATGGGTCAGGCGGCGGGAATTGCCGCGGCGCTCTGCGCTTCCGGCGGAATCCAGCCCAGGGAGCTTCCGGCAGAGCGCCTGCAGGAGCGGCTGACGGCGCTGGGGGTGAGGCCGGAATAACCAGGAAAGCGGAAGGCATTGAGATTCCTGGATTTTTTTGAAAAGAACGATATTTTCGGAAATTTTATCTATATGATGTGTAGAGAATGCAGAAAAGTTAAATTTTTTGAGAATAATTCAATATACAGGTTGACTTTTTAACTTGCCGGAGATACTCTGAAATGGAAAAGTTCTGTCTGGGAGGCATAAGCGGATGTTACTGATGTTCAAGGTTAGAAACTATACTTCATTTAAAGAGGAATCCATACTTGACATGAGGGCGACCTCATATGTACAGCACCCGTCTCATGTAATACACGTGGACGACAGGCTCAGCCTGTTGAAAACCACCGCTTTATACGGGGCAAACGCGTCCGGAAAGTCGAATCTGATCTCGGCAATGTTTTTCTTTGAACAGTACATTTTCTCTCAGTTTATCAACAAAAATGGGAATGAGGATTTTGAGACCGAAGAAGCAGGCATAAAAATGAAGCTGGAACCATTCAGTCTGTCAGATTCCGTGAATGAGGCTTCCGAGTTTGACATCATATTCCTGCATCATGGCAAACAGATCCAGTATGGTTTTGAATGTACATCGAAAGAGGTTCTGAATGAATGGCTTTTCATAAACGATAAAAAGGCCTTTGAGCGGAACGGAACGGAGCTTTCTTTCGGGAGTAAATATCAGAAGATGCTGGGAGCGTATAAAAAGCTGCCCGCAGAGCGGCTTTATATCGCTGTGCTGGAATATTTTCTTGACGAAGAGGCCAAAGAAGAGGTGCTCGGCGATTTTATTTCCTTCTTCAGCAAAGAATACAATGTATATTCGGAAATTCTTTTTGAATCCACCGTAAAAGGTCTGGCAGGAATGATCGGACTTTCCAGGAAGCTTGTCAGAAACCAGTCCTATCGAAAAAAAGTGGAACAGTATCTCCGGCTGATCGATGTGGGAATCAAGCGTCTGGATGTGCAGACAGAAACGATCTTCGATGAACGTACCGGAAAGAAAAAGAGAGAAAAGGTGGTGCGGACGGTACATGATATTTATGATAAGGACGGAAATCCCGTCGGAGAAAAGCTGTTCAGTCTCCGACAGGAATCTACAGGAACGCTCCGTTTCCTTGCTTACATCCAGAATATCATTGAAATGATCTCAAACGGCGGCGTATTTATTGTGGATGAAATGTCAGCAAGACTGCATCCGCTGCTGACAAAGCTGATCGTCGATATCTTCTGCTCGGAACAGAATGAAAAGGCGCAGCTGATTTTTACGACGCATGACATTTCCCTGCTGAACAAGGATCAGTTCCGGCGCGATGAGGTGGTCTTTGTGGATAAAAATGAACGCGGAGAATCCAGTCTGTACGCGCTTTCCGATCTGAAGGTGCGTGAGGACGCGACCTTCAGCAAGGATTATCTTCAGGGAAAATACGGGGCCATTCCCATTTTCAATTATGACGATATTTTGGATGGAGAATAAGATGGGGAGAACGCAGCTGTCACCGCAGCGCCTTTCGGAAACAAAGAAGCTGAACATAGGGCGCATGATCATATTCTGCGAGGGGAAAACAGAAAAATATTATTTTGATTATTTCGCAGAGATCCTGAAAAAGAACAAATATACGGATGTGGAAGTCGTTCTGGAAACAGCCAACGGAAATGCACGGACGGTTCTGAATTTTGCAAATGCGTTTATGGCAGATGACCGGAATAACCGGAAATACAGTACCTACGGAAAATATCTGGCTTTCGACTGTGATGCTCCGCCGGACATTCAGACTGTGATATCGGCAGCTTCCGAGTATGAACTGCTGATCTCAAATCATTTGTTTGAAACATGGCTTCTGATGCATTTTGAAGATGTGAATGACAAAATATCGAAAAGAGAAATCTATCGCCGTCTGTCGTCCCATCTGCATGACGCCTATTCCAAAGGACATAAAGGAAAAACCCGGGAAATCATTCAGAACGGCGACGTAGAGAAGGCGATTGATAACGCGGGAATCCTGGAGGAGAAGTATAAAGCAGAAGGGAAAAGCATGTTTGCCAATATTAAAGACATGAATCCCTTTACAAGTGTCCACAGGCTGATAGAGCAGTTTATGGTCGAAATATCATGAAACAACAGCCTGGCGGAATAAAGAAAGACTGCTTCTGCCGGGGAAGGGGGAAAATGCGGGAGCCGGACGCCGTCCCGTTCAGCTCCTGTGCGCGTAAGCCCGCGGCGTGATTCCCATGTATTTCCGGAAGGTCTTCACGAAATAGCTGCTGTCATTGAAGCCGCAGCGGTAGGCGGCCTCCGTCACCGGAAGCTCTCTCGTGGTGAGGATGCGGCAGGCCTGTTCGATCCGGTAATAGTTCAGGTAGTCCATGGGCGTGCGGTGCAGGGCGGCCTTGAAAAAACGGCAGAAATACTTGGGACTCATCCCGGCCAGGCGGGAGAGGTCGGCCAGGCTGATGGGGGAGGCATAGTGGGTATCGATGTATTCCAGCACCGGCTTGAGCACATCCATTTTCCGGCGCAGGCTGACCGATTCCACAGGCGATTCGACGTAGCATTCCCCTTCAAAAAGACGGCCGAAGAATTCATACAGGGCGCCCAGAGTGAGCAGCTCGCTTCCCGCGTGGGGATACGCAATGGCCGGAAAAAGCCTTTCCGTGGCGGCAAGCAGCGGGGCAAAACGGGGCTCGTCCGCCTGAAAATAGTGATATAACTGGATCTGATGCCGGGTCATCAGACGGACATAGCGTTTGCATGCGTCCGTGTGCGCGAGCAGACCGGCATCGAAGACCGCGCATTCATAGACGCAGTGCTCCGGCGTGCCGCCGTGAATGACCCCTTCCTCGATCAGGATCAGATCCCCGGCATGGGTGGTGAGAAAAACAGAATCCAGCGAAATGGTAATGGAGCCTTCCAGAATACGGATGAGCTCCATTTCCTTATGCCAGTGAAACGGCATGTTATAGCGCGGATGGCGTTCGTCCACATGATAGAACGCCATGGGAAAATCCGGCGTGCCGTGGTTGATTTTTTCGTTGTAGTCAAGATAATGCATGGAAAAATCCTCAAATGTATAACCGTAGCTTTCAAGTCCGGAAATCCGCCGTGCAGGCTCAGGGCCATTGGCCCTTCGCTTTGCGGCTGTCGCCGCGTACCGGAACAGGTCAAAACCGCCGCTCCGCCGGGCAGGCTCAGGGCCTTAGGCCCTTCGCTTTGTGGAGTCACCGCGTACTGGAACAGGTCAAAACCGCCGCTCCGCTGGGCAGGCTCAGGGCCTTAGGCCCTTCGCTTTGCGGCTGTCGCCACATATCCGGAAGTCTTCAAAACCAGATGAAAACGAGTTTTCATCTGGTCCTGAAGCCTTCCGGCTGCCCGGCTCGTAGAGGTGAATATTTTTATATTTTATGCCATTATATCACAGGAAAAGAAATGGCGGCAATGCTATACTGAAAATATCAACAGAACCGAAAGGGAGAAGGTGTAACAGTTCAGCCAGGTCTGCGCATTTACTGCGCAGACCGTACGAAAACGTATCGGCAGAAAGTTACTTTTCACGGGGCAGGGGACCAGACGAAATGTTCCATGAATTTTTGGAGGAAAACATTCCGCAGAGTCTTCCACGGAACTTTTTCGCTCATATACGGTTGAAAAATGA
>DWUW01000338.1 GCA_019120525.1 Candidatus Eisenbergiella stercorigallinarum
GGTTCCCGTCACGGCGATCAGCCTGCCCTTCAGGAAAGCGTATCCCAGCTCCACCTCTCCCCAGACCGGGATCCCCTGCGCGCGGATCCCGTCCGCGAAAGGCGTGTCCACGGGAACGCCGGGGCTGAATACAGCCAGTTCAAATTCACCAAGCCGTCCTGCCGGGAATTTTCCCACCAGGACTTCCACATCCGCCCCCGCGGGAAGCTTTCCTCTCACAGCCTCCGGGTCCGTCTTTTCATTTTCGTCAAAAAGCACGGGAACCGCCTTCCGGGAAAGCAGCAGCTGCGCCGCGGCAAGGCCGCTTTTTCCCGCTCCGATGACCAGAATCTTTTTTCCTTCTACGTTCATAACTTATCCTCTTTTTCTCCGGCCGTAAGGCCCGAATCCCGGCCGGCTCAGATCGCCAGCAGGGCGGCCAGGCACAGGATCGCCGTCAAGATTGAAAAAAATGCCACAATACGGGTTTCCGGCCATCCGCACAGCTCAAAATGATGGTGCACAGGAGCCATCCGAAACAGCCTCCTCCCTCCCGTCAGCTTAAAGTACGCCACCTGAAGGATGACCGAGACCACCTCCGCCAGATAAATAAAGCCGATGATCGGGATGAACAGCTGCATCCGCATCATGTAAGCGGACGCGGCCACAAAACCTCCCAGCGCGAGGGATCCCGTATCTCCCATGAAAACGCTGGCAGGATATACGTTAAACAGCAGAAAACCCAAAAGCGCGCCCGCGACCGCGCAGGCTGCCGGTTCGATCCTCGCTCCGGTGCCGATGGAGGCGGCCGCGAGGAAGGCGGCCATCATGACCGTCACGCCGGCCGCAAGCCCATCCAGGCCGTCCGTAAAATTGGCCCCGTTCACCGTGCCAAGGATGATGAAAAAAGCGAGCGGGACGTTCATCCACCCCAGATCCAGGCTGTATTCCGGGAAAAACGGGATCCGCGCCGAAAGGCCGATGTCCGTCTCCCGCAGCAGATAACAGACGAAAAGGCCTGCTATCACCAGCTGCGCCGAAAACTTCTGGAACGGCGAAAGCCCCATGGAGCGCCGCAGCACCACCTTCATTAGATCGTCCAGGAAACCGATCAGCCCAAAGCCAAGCGTCAGAAGCAGCACGGGAAGGATCTGCGGATAATCCCTTACATAAAGCAGGGATGCCGTCACCACAGCGGAAAGGATCAGGATCCCTCCCATGGTCGGCGTGCCGTTTTTCTTCAGATGGCTTCCGGGCCCTTCCTTCCTGACGGTCTGCCCAGCCCTGAGTCTCTTTAGAAAAGGGATGATCACCGGCCCCAGCGATACGCTTATAAAAAAGGATATCAGGACCGGCAGATAAACGGATAGACTCATCTGCCCCTTCCTTTCACGGCTCTGCCGCACGCTGTATATTATAATCCAGGTCTTCCAGATAGGGAAGGATATTTTCAAAAAGCTGGCGCACCACCGGGGCGGCGACCTGGCCGCCGTAATAGGTTCCCTGCGGATTGGTGATGATCGCCATGGCAAGCACCTTCGGATCGTCCGCCGGGGCGAAGCCCATAAAGGAGGCGATATAACGGCCGGTACCCCTGGGAAGGGTCTGGCTGGTCGCCGTCTTGCCCCCTACCCGGTAGCCCTCCACATAACCGTTATGCCCGCCGCCGTTTTCCACCACCTGCTCCAGCATGTAGCGCAGCTTTTCCGAGGTATCCTCCGAGACCACTCCCGCCTGCACCGGATATTCAAACCGCCGCGTCACATTTCCCGACGCGTCCACAGCCTCCAGCCCAAAATGGGGCGTCACCGCCTTCCCCCCGTTGATCAGGGAGGAAATGGTCGCCGCGAGACGGACGGGCGTCACCTGGAAGGACTGGCCGAAGGAAATGGTCGCAAGCTCCACGGCGCCGATATCCTCCTCCTTATGCATGATGGTCGCCGCCTCTCCCGGCAGGTCCACGCCCGACTTCTCCAGCAGGCCGAACTGTCCGAAATAACGGTAAAAGCTCCCGGCCCCCAGCCGCAGCCCCACCGTGACGAAGGCCGGATTGCAGGAATTCATGGTAGCCTCCACAAAGGTCTGCGTGCCGTGCCCTGTCACCTTATGGCAGCGGATCCGCCGGTCCTCCACCATCACATAGCCGGGGCACTGGAAGGTATCCTCCAAGGTCACCGCCCCTTCCTCCAGCGCGGCGGAAGCGGTAATGGTCTTGAACACCGAACCGGGCTCGTAGGTATCGCTGATGCAGGGATTGCGCCACATCCGGTTCAGAAGATCCTGCCTCTCTTCCTCGGAAAGCCCCGTGCCCCCCGCTTCTTCCGGCAGGCTGAAGGGATCGTTCAGGTCGAATTCCGGCACATTCACCATCGCCAGGATCTCCCCGTTATCCGGCTTCATCACCAGGATGGAAACGCTTTCCGCCTCCTTGGCAGCCATGACCTGTTCGGCAAGCTGCTGGGCGTATTTCTGGATGTTCAGATCCATGCTGATATACAGATCATCGCCGTCCACCGGCTCCAGCCGGGACTCGCCCCGCTCCTCCACCTCCACGCCCCTGGCGTCCGTCACCGTCAGGATGGTGCCCGGCTCGCCCTGCAGATATTCCTCATATTTCACCTCCAGGCCTACGATCCCCTGATTGTCTGCCCCCGTAAAGCCCAATACCCGGGAGGCCAGGCTTCCGTAGGGGTAATAGCGTTTATAGTCCTCATCCACCTTTACCCCGTCCAGGCGGTAAGCGCGGATGGCGTCTCCCGTTTCCTTATCCACATTGCTTTTGATCCGCTCCATGGAGGAATATTTTTCCACCTTCCGGCGGACCTCCTCTTCCTCAAGCCCCAGCTGCTCCGACAGGACCTGCACCACTCTGTCCGGATCCGTGATCTGGTTATGGATGACGGAAACCGTACACACCGTCCGGTTATCCGCGAGCACGTTTCCGGACGCGTCCAGGATCCTGCCCCGTTTCGCCTTGATGCTTCTTTCTCTCTGATGCAGTTCGTCGGCCGCGTCAGAATAATAGGCGGAGCTGCAGACCATCAGCCAGACCAGCCTTCCGGCAAGTCCGAGAAAAAGGGCAAAGCAGACGAAAAAAGCCCAGAACGTTTTCTTCCTGTGGAAGGTTTTATGCTTCTCCTCCATCGGAAAACCTCATAAAACGGTATTGATATAATTTATTACCGGATTTATGAGGTTATTCGCTTTTTCTGTTTTCTTTTGTCCGGGCACGCGCCGCCGCGTCAGAAGGGTGAATCCCCCTCATCGGCTTCGCCCAGAGGAAGGCTTGGCTCCGGAAGCCCCATCTCCACATTCCCAAGGATCTCCCCGGTTTCCGGATCCACCCGGGTTCCGTCCGGAAGCAGCCCCTCTCCCGTTTCCGGGTCGATGGTAATGTCCTGCGTGGTATAGCCGTCTTCTCCTTCGGCTTCCTCCGCCCCTTCGTCATTTTCTCCGTCCTGTGTCCCGCCCTCAGGCGCGTCCGCGTTCCCGTCCTCTCCGGAAGACGCGTCCGTCCCGCCTGTCCCGGAGGGATTGTCCGCTCCGCCTGTCCCGGCGGAATCCTCTGATCCGTCATTCCCGGCGGAGCCGTTTCCGTCCGTTTCTTCCCCGGAAGGCTGCCCGTCCGGATCCGCGCCCTCGTTTCCGCTCACGGTATTCCCGCTCACCAGCTCCTGCTGATAGGCGATCTGCGCTTCCGTAAGTTCTTTCTCCTCTTCCTCGCTCAGAGGCTCCGTCATGAAAATATCCAGATAGGGAAGGACCTCCGTGAGAATGCTCCTGACGATCCTGGTGGCGTACTTGGCGTCGTCCTGGATCTGCGCATTCGGGCGGTCGACCACCACATAGATGGCGATCTCCGGATCGTCCGCCGGCGCGTAGCCCATAAAAGATACCACATATTCGTTGTTTCCTCTGGGCTGGGTCTCCGCTGTTCCCGTCTTTCCGCCGATCAGATAACCGGCCGGCCTCGCGGTATGTCCCGTTCCGTTCTCGCCGATCACCACCTGCAGGCAGTAATCCCTTATCTTTGCGGAGGTTTCCTCGGAAACCACCTGCTTTAACAGCCTGGGTTCGATATTCCTTACCACGGAACCGTCCGCGGAGGTGATCTGGCTCACCATGTGAGGCTCATAATAGTAACCGCCGTTGATCAGGGCGCAGAAGCCGGTGATCATCTGGATCATGGTCACATTGAAGCCCTGTCCGAAGGTGGTGGTGGCAAGCTCCACAGGCCCCATGGTATCCTCAGTAAACACCAGGGACGCCGTCCTTGCCTCTCCCGCCAGGTCGATGTTGGTCTTCAGGCCGAAATTAAAATCTTCCATATATTTAAGCAGGGTGGTCTTGCCGATGGCCTGTCCCATCTTCATCAGCGCCACGTTGCAGGAGCGTTCGATCGCCTGGGAGATGGTGAGCACCCCGTCGCCGTATACATTGTGGCACTTGATGGGCTTCTGTCCCTCCGCCACCACCAGGCTGCCGCCGCAGTCATAGGTCTCGTTTCCGGTCAGCGCCCCGCTCTCCAGCCCTGCTGCCGCCGTAAAGGGCTTCATGGTGGAGCCAGGCTCATAGGTGTTGGAAATGCAGTAATTCCTCCACAGGTAGTTCAGCTGACGGTACAGGGTATCGGTATCCATGTCCGCAAGCGCCAACTCGTTGACCACATCGGCAAGCACCGTGCCGTCCTCTTCCACCATGTTCTGGCCGATCAGCGCATCCGAATTGTACGGATCGTTCAGGTCAAAATTGGGATAGCTTGCCATGGCAAGCACCTCTCCGCTGTCCACGTCCATGATGACACAGCCCACATTTCTGGCTCCATGCCCTTCCCGGACAGCGTCTTTGTAGGTATCCTCAAACTCCTGAAGCTTCCTTTCCACGATGCTCTGGATATTTACATCTAGCGTGCTCACCAGGTTCTGGCCGTCCACGGCCGCCTTCGTGGTCCGCTCCAGGTTGGAATCATCGTTCATATAGCCGTATTCCCTGCCGTTGATGCCGCTCAGCACATCGTTATAGTATTCCTCCAGGCCGTAGGTGCCGATATTATCGTTGCTGGTAAAACCGATCACATCACAGGCAAGGGTCCCGAAGGGATAGCTCCTGCGGTATTCCTCCTCAAACCACACGCCCTGGATATATTTTCCCGTTTCCTCATCGGCCTCCATCTCCTGGAACGGCGCGATCTCCTCATAGGTACACTGCTTTTTTACCACATAATACTGGGAATCCGGATTATCCGCGTTATAGCCGCGCAGCTTCCCCTCGTCCGCGCCGAAGCAGGAAACAAGGGCGGAAAGCGTGGGCTCCACGTATTCCTCCTTCTCATTCATCAGCTTGCAGTCAAGGATCACATTATAAACCTTCTCGCTCACCGCCAGCTTCGTTCCCTTCCGGTCCGTGATCTCGCCCCGCTTATAGGGAAGGGTGCGGCTGGAATACTGCTGCTGGGAGAGGACCTGCTTTTCATACTGCTCCCCGTTGTCCCGGTTGATCAGAAACAGCCTGACGCTTAATCCGGCAAAAGCCAGCAGTACGCACAGATACAGTACCACCAGCTTTTTCTGCATTTTTGTCGTAAATCGATTGATCCGTTTTTCTTTCTTTTCCCTGTCCAAAACGCTCCTCCGGCCGGCTTATCTGTCGATATCCGACACCTGTCTCACATAATCGTTCCCTTCGTCCGGAACGGTTATGATCTGGTCTTCATCCGGATACACCATCCCCAGCTCGGTAATGGCGATCCTGCGGACCTCATCCAGATCCACGGAGCTTTCAATCCTGCTGACTTCCTCATCATTTGCCGTTTTCATGCTGTTTAACGTGCTCTCCATGGACGCGATCCGCTTCACGCTGGCCGTGATCTCCGACTGCAGGCCGATATAGCCGATCAGCACATAGCCGGCGACCAGGAGGGATACGGTCAGAAACAGCACGTAGCCGAAATTCATATAGACCGCGCGGTCCCGGTTCTTTTTCACCACATGGTCCATTTCCCTGGGCCGGCGCGGCTTCTGGAGCTCCGTCACCACATCGAGCTGTCTCGCGGTATTTCCCTCTGTCATCCGGGCATATCCGCCCCTTCTTCCGGTTCCTTCGTATTCTCTTTCTCCTGCGTACCGGCTTTTTCCTGTTCTCACTGCTCTCTGTGCCATGGCTATTCTCCCCGCTTTTCAAAAATTCTCAGCTTCGCGCTCTTGGAACGCGGATTTTCTTCCATCTCTTCTTCCGAAGGAAGGATGGGCTTTCTTGTGACCACCTTCCCCTCCGGCTTTTTCCCGCATACGCAGACGGGAAAATCCGGCGGGCAGGTACATGGATTCTCATTCCTGCGAAACGCCGTCTTCACGATCCGATCCTCCAGGGAATGGAAGGTGATGACGCAGAGCCTTCCGCACGGATTTAAAAGCCCGATCAGCCCGTCGATGGAATCCTTCAGGACCTCAAGCTCCCGGTTGCATTCAATACGCAGCGCCTGAAAGGTCCGCTTGGAGGGATGCCCTCCTTTTTTCTGTATCTTCGCCGGTATCGCCGCGGCGATCAGCTCATTCAGCTGCCCCGTGGTTTCAATCGGCCCGTTCTTTCTTGCCTGTACGATGTGCTTCGCGATATTTTTGGCGAACTGGTCTTCCCCGTAATCCCGGATCACCCGGTAAAGCTCAGCTTCCGTATATTCATTGACGATGTCCTTCGCCGTGAGGGCCTGCCTGGTATCCATCCGCATGTCTAACGGCGCGTCGTACCGGTAGGAAAAACCGCGCTGCGCGTTGTCCAGCTGATAGGAGGATACGCCAAGATCCAGCAGGATCCCGTCCACGCCCTCATAGCCCAGCGCCCTTACCGCCTCCGCCGCGTTGCAGTAATTATCGCGGATCAGGGTGAACTGCCTGTCCTTTTCCCCGAACCGGGAAAGCTTTTCTTCCGCCGCGGCCAGCGCCTCCGCGTCCTGGTCCACACCGATCAGATGGCCTGTCCCGAGCCGCTTCAGGATCTCGCTGCTGTGGCCGCCGCCTCCCAGCGTGCCGTCCAGATAGACGCCGTCCGGCCGTATGTTCAGTCCTTCAATTGTTTCCTCCAGCAGTACCGATCTGTGCCTGAATTCCATTCCGGCCGCGTCCTTTCCGGCTCTGTTGCCTTCTGCCTCTGTTCTTTCCGGGTCTGTCCGCTTCCTGCCTCTGTTCTTTCTGGATCCGTCCGCTTCCTGCCGTCCGGCCCCGGGATCAGATCCCCAGCCCGAGCTCAGACATACGCTCCGCGATATCCTCCACGGACTCCTCTTCTTCCTCCTGCAGGGCCTCCCACTTCTCCCGGCTCCAGATCTCGATGCGGCTGGCCACGCCGACCATCACCACATCCTTCACCAGGCCGGCGAAATCCCGCAGATTCGCGGGAATCAGGATCCTCCCCTGCTTGTCCACCTCCACAGGCGCGGCTCCCGCCAGGAAGAATCTGGCAAACTGACGGTTGTCCTTCCTGCTTAACGGAAGGGCCTTCAGCTTTTCCTCAAAGGCGTTCCATTCCTGATTGTCATACGCAAACAGGCAGCCATCCAAACCCTTTGTAACAACAAATTCTTCTCCCAGACTCTCCCGGAATCTGGCGGGTATGATCAGCCTGCCTTTGGCATCGATTGTATGGTTGTACTCACCCATGAACATGACAA
>DWUW01000339.1 GCA_019120525.1 Candidatus Eisenbergiella stercorigallinarum
AACCGGGCGGCACGGAAACTGCCTTGTTCTGGACAAGGCGCGCCGCCCGCGAGGAGGATGTGCTGGACCTGATCGATCAGATCGAACGGGGCTTTGAGATGATCGAGCGGCGCATCGCCAGCCTGGACCGGGAGCACAGCAAATACATCCGGGCCACCCTGAGCCGCCTGAACTACCTGCTGAGCGGGGAAAGCGACCGCCACGGCCTGCTGATCCAGCTTTTAAACCGGCTGGGAGAGCCGGAGGAAGAGGCGGAGATGGAACGCAGGCTCCGCCTGACCGCTGAAAAAATGAACCTGGCCTCCTGGGACGTGCTGGGAGAAAACGCCATTTACCGGGGACGGCGCAGGAAGAACTTCATGAAGGAGCTGGAGCCGGAGGAAAAGGATCCGGAGCTTTCCAGGGAGGAAATCCTGAGGCTCAACCGGATCCACCACCGTTTTACCCGCGCGCAGGTGGAGGAATATATCGAAGAACACATGGAGAACGGCTGCCTGGATACCGGACTGCTTTCCGTGGAATCGGACGAGGATTTTGAAAAGCTGATCCTGGCCTATGACCTGAGCATCCGCAGGGACGGAAGGTTCGAGGTCCTGGAGGCGGGGTATCAGGTGAAGCGCGGCCCCTACACCTGGCCGGCCATGATGTTTGTGGAAAGAGAACGGAAACAGCCGGAGCGTCGTTCCGACAAGATGTAAGGAGAAAAAATGCTTGAATATATCAGCCGTCTTTCCAACGCGGATCAGGAGCGGATGCAGAGCGTGCTCAGCCAGCTTTACCGCCAGACCTTTCTGCTGGAAAGAAAATATGACAAAAGGGCGGGGCGGCTCGTCCTCAATCACGATTATGACTTCTGTGAGCAGCACATGGAATTTCTGAAGGATTATCTGGACGTGGCGGGGATCCTCATCGAGAAAAATACAGAGCTGGGCGCCATCTATATCCAGGGACAGACTCTGCTGGGAGAACGGCTTCCCAAGCTGGCGACCATCTACCTGCTTCTTTTGAAGCTGATCTATGACGAACAGATGGCGGCGGTCTCCTCCAGCGTGAACATCGTCACCACCTTCGGCGCGCTTTCGGCAAGAGCCGGGGAATTCCGGCTTACCAGAAGCCTGTCCTCGGTTTCGGAGATCAGACGGGCGCTGGCCATTCTGAAAAAGTATCAGATGATCGAGCCGCTGGACGCGCTGGAGGAGCTGAACGAAGGCACCCGGATCCTCATCTATCCCTGCATCAATCTTCTGCTGATGCGCGAGGACATCAGAAAGCTTCTCGCCGTATTCGGCGAAGAGGCGGGAGGGGACGGCGCGGCGGAGGAGATAACCGCGGCGGATGAGGCGGCCGCGGAGGAAGAAGCCACCGCGCCGGACGACGCACAGGAAGAAGGAGAGACCCGAAATGCAGAATGAGAATCAGGCCTTCAAGGCGGTCACCCGGATCGTCCTGAACAACTGGCATTATATCGACGCGAAGGTGCTTGAGCTGAACCGGAGCATCAATTTTTTCACCGGACATTCCGGAAGCGGTAAGTCCACGGTGATCGACGCCCTGCAGATCCTGCTCTACGCCAACACGGACGGAAGAGGATTTTTTAACAAAGCGGCCGCGGACGATTCCGACCGCAGCCTGATCGAATACCTGCGGGGTATGATCAACATCGGAGAAAACAATCAGGCCAGGTACAAAAGAAACCGGAATTTTTCCACCACCATCGCCATGGAGCTCACCCAGACCGCTTCCGGGGAAAAGGAGTGCGTCGGCGTGGTCTTTGACGTGGAAACGGCGACCAATGAGATCACCCGTTCCTTTTTCTGGCACAAAGGCGGCCTGCCGGAGCATTTTTACCGGGTGGGCGGGCAGATGAGCCTGGACCTGAACGGGGCGGAGGCGGAAGCATCCGGAGCCGCGGAAAATACGGCGGACGCCGGATCGGCCCAGGACGGCCGGGAAGCTTCCATGCCTGCAGCAGGCGGCCGCGCGCTTTCGGTGAAAAAAAACACCGGAGAGGTCCGCGCCATGTCCACCACGGAGCTGAAGGCCTGGATGAACCGGAATTTCGCGAAGGACGAATGGTTTGCCACCTCCAATAACGAGCGGTTCCGCAGGAACCTGTACGAAGTGTATCTGGGCGGCCTTGACATGGAAAAATTCCCCAGACTGTTCAAGCGCGCCATCCCCTTCCGCATGAACATCCGCCTGGAGGATTTCGTGAAGGAATACATCTGCATGGAGCAGGACATCCACATCGAGGACATGCAGGAGAGCGTGATCCTCTACGGGCGCATGCGCCAGCGGATCGAGGACACGGCGGAGGAGATCGGACAGCTGCAGGCGATCCAGGAGGGCTATGAAGCCGTGCGCGAAGAAGAGGATCTGCTGGGAAGCCTCCGCTACCGCGCGGAGCGGCTGACCCTGATGCAGATGCAGGAGCAGATCTCCCTGCTGGAAGCCCGGATGGAGACCGGAAAACAGGATCTTCAGACCCTGGAAAACACGCTGGAAGCCCTGAACCGGCAGAAGGAAGCCCTGTCGCGGGAGCATGAGGAGATCAACCGGGAGATCCTGCAGAGCGGCTACGGCGAGCTGGAGGAAAGGCGCAGAAATCTGGCGGAGGGCCTGGAGCTTCTTACGCGCAGCGAGCGCAGGAAAAACGTCCTCTGCGAAAGCCTTGCCGCCTGGGAGGAGGAAGAGAGCATTTCCAATCAGGCCCTCTGGGACATCGACGCCTTCCGGAAGGGCGAGATCACCGGAGAGGGCCTGCTCCGCCTGAAAAAAGAGCTGGGAGGGCTTAGGGACGAGGCGGAGCGCCAGCGCCAGGAGGCGGCTTCGGAAAAAAGAAGCCTGCAGAAGGAGGCCGCGCTTCTGGAGCGCGACTTAAAAGAGCTTCGGATGGGAAAGAAGGCCTATCCAAAGGCGCTGGAGGAGGCCAGGATCCAGATTCAGAAAAGCCTGTACGAACGCACGGGAAAAAATGTGCCGGTGCGCGTTCTCGCCGACCTTCTGGACATCCGGGATGAAAAATGGAGAAACGCCCTGGAAGGGTATCTGGGCTGGAACAAGCTGGCTCTGATCGTAGAGCCCGCCTTTGCATCCCAGGCGATGGAGGCCTACGAAGGGCTGGAGGCCGCCCGCTTTTCCCATGTGGCCCTCGCGGACACGGGAAAGCTCTCCGAACAGGAATTTTCCGCCCGCCCCGGCTCCCTCGCCGAAGAGGTGGAGTGCCGGGAAAACTATGTGAAAAACTATGTGAATTTCCTGCTGGGAAATGTGATCAAATGTGAATCCGTCGAACAGCTCCGGAAATGTCGGGTGGGCGTGACCGCGGACTGCCTGCTTTACCAGAATTTTCAGCTGCGCCGCCTGAATCCGGAGCAGTATACGAAGCGGGCCTTCATCGGAGAAAAGAGCCTGAAAAGAAGGCAGAAGGAGCTTTCGGAACAGCTTTTCAGCCTGCAGGAAGCGCTGGAGGAAAGCGCGAAAGAGGCAGAACAGGCCGCCCACCTGCTCCGGCTGGAGGCCCTTTCGGACCCGGCGGAAACCTATCTGGAGCTCTTTGCCGACGTGCAGGAAAAGCGCAGAAAGGAAGAGCAGCTCGCCCGCCTGGACAAAAAGCTTTCCGAAGTGGGAGAGGGCGCGGTGGAGGCGCTGAAGGAACAGCTCTCTGCGGTGGATGGAAAGCAGCGGGCGCTTGAACGGGAAATCGACGCCGTCAAGCTGAAGATCCACGACCAGAACCGGAAAATGGAGAAGGACCGCCAGGATCATCTGGAGAAAAACGAAGCCCTCCTTTCCGGACAGAAGGCCCTGGTTTCCAGCAGAAACTGGGAGGAGGCCTTCGACGGCTGGTTTGCAGGCCTGAAAAATCCCTCCTTCGACGCCCTTCTGCGCCGGACCGGGGAGGAAAGAGAGCGGGCCGGACAGCTTCTGGAAGAGAAGAAAAACAGGCTGGTGGATTTAAGGAGCGACTACCTGAGAAAGCATCCCGGCAGGGACTTTTCTGCCAGCGCGGCGGACAACGCGGACTATCAGGAGCTTCTGGCCCGCCTTTCCTGCGAGCAGATCCGGGAATATGAGCAGATCGCCGAAAAGCAGGCCAGAACCGCCGTGGAGCATTTCAGAGAGGATTTCATTTACAAGATCCGAAGCGCCATCCGGGAGGCCTTCCTGCGCCGCGACGAGCTGAACCGGATCCTGCGCAGCCTGAACTTCGGAAAGGACCGCTACCAGTTCCGCATTTCCAGAAACCGCGGGCCGGACGGGGCCTACTACGACATGTTCATGGACGAATCCCTGGAGATCGACCCGTCCGCCCTTTCCGGCTCCATGGACCGGCAGCTGGACCTGTTTTCCATGGACCATGAAAAGAAATACGGCGCGCTGATGAACGACCTGATCCGCATGTTCCTCCCGCCCCAGACCGCGGACGCGAAGCAGCAGGAGGAAGCGAAGCGCAACATGGAAAAATATTCCGACTACCGCACCTACCTTTCCTTTGAGATGGAACAGATCGTGGAAGGGGACGACCGTCTGGTGATCGACTTAAGCAAAATGATCCGCAAAAACTCCGGCGGCGAAGGCCAGAACCCCCTCTATGTGGCCCTCCTTGCCAGCTTCGCCCAGGCCTACCACATCAGTGTCTCCCCCGGCGCTGCCCGCCGTCCCACCATCCGCCTGGTGGTGCTGGACGAGGCTTTTTCCAAGATGGACGCGGAAAAGGTGGCAAGCTGCATCGAGCTGATCCGCGGCCTGGGCTTCCAGGCCATCATCAGCGCCACTAACGACAAGATCCAGAACTACCTGGAGAACGTGGACAAGACCTTCGTATTCGCCAACCCGAATAAGAAAAGCATTTCCATCCAGGAATTTGAAAAGAAGGACTATGGGCAGCTGGAGGGGGAAGAATGAAGTCACTTACTGCTCAGTCCCGTGCCGGTCACCTGCTGACCGGCACGGAAGAAAAAGGTTCGTAACAGTTCTGCCGAAGGCTGAACTGTTACAAAGGTTCCGGGCTGGTTACTGTTCGGCCCGGAAAAACCGATTGACATTTCGCCCCCTTTTGTTTATGATGATCTCATCAGCAACATATCTGACGATCTGCGTTATTCTTTTGGCGAGTCTGCCGTATTACACAGAGGTTGGAAAACAACAGAAAAAGGAAAGCGGCAGGGGCATTTTCTGTATACCTGCCGGGAAGGGAGGCTGTAGAAAATGGGTGAAAAGAATGAAGCCATTCTGAGCTATCTGGAGGACAATGCCAGATTTGCCGATCTGATGAACGGCGCCGTATTCGGCGGCGTTCAGGCGGTAGATCCAAAGCAGCTGGAGGACGCGTCGGAGCACTATACCGAAAAGGAAGGGAAGGGGCGGAACATAACATACCGGGGCCGTACCCGTGATATCATCCGGCGGGTCAGAAACGGAGGGAGCATTCTGCGGCTGGTGGCGCTGGAAGCCCAGGAAACGGTGGACTACGGAATGCCGCTTCGCTGCATGAATTATGACGCACAGGAATATCTGCGCCAGGCAAGGGCGATTCAGAGAAAGAATGAGAAGGAGGAGAAGTACCGGAACGCTTCCGAGCTTCTGGGACGGCTCCGGAGTACGGACCGGCTGTTCCCCGTTTATACCGTATGTCTGTACCACGGGATCGAACCCTGGGACGGGCCGCTGTATCTGAGCGATATGATGCGCTTTGAAAAGGAGGACGCTTTCCGCGGATTATTCCGGGATTATCCGATGATCCTGATCCGCGCGGATGAGCCGATGGATTACGGGGCATTCCGGACTTCGCTGAGGGAACTGCTTGCGGTGCTTCCTCTCAGGAAGGACCGCAGGGAAATGAGGAAGTTTATCGGAGAGCGGGAGGCGTACCGGAAACTGGACAGAGAGACGCTGGAGGCGATCGCGGTAATGACGGACAACAGGAGGCTTCTGGAAAAGGCGGAGGACTACAGGAACGAGAAAGGGGAATACGATATGTATGAGGAAATGGGAAGCTTTTTCATGGACGGAGTAGAAGAAGGGATGGAAAAGGGAAGAGAAGAGGGAAGAGCGGAAGGAATAGAAGAAGGCCGCGAAGAGGGGATCCGGGCGATGATCCTGGACAATCTGGAAAACGGAAGCAGCCGGGAGCAGATCCGGGAAAAACTGGGAAAGTACTTTGGAATGTCGGAAAAAAGGGCGTCAGAATATCTGGAGCATTTTTTACAGGAAAAGGGATGCCTGTCCGCAATTTAGGATTTTCCGTCAGGCACTGGCCAGTAAACAGGAACCTTCGGCCGGAAGGGATGAAATGCCTCCCCACGGTTGACCGCCGCCGCGCTTTGCGGTAGGATAAAGAAAATGAGAGTGTTGCCGAAAACGGAGGGAAAGAGGACGGGATGTTTTTGGAATCTGTAACCATTGAAAATTTCAAGGCGATTGACAGAATGCAGATAACGTTCCAGCCGGGAATTAATCTGCTGATTGGGGATAACGGAGCTGGAAAGACGGCTGTTCTTGAGGCACTGATTATTGCGTTGGGCGGTTTTCTGGCTGGCGCGAAAGGAATCCCGGTTCAGGGAATTCATCAGACAGATGTGCGGTTTGAAAAAATCAATCTGGCGGGTGCCTCTTCCGGTATTCGGTATTTTTCTCCCACTTCAGTGGAAGCTGAATTTTGTATGGGAAATGAAAAATTTTCCTGTGCCCGTATTCGCAATGATGAGACAGGAGCTTCCAAAACGCGTACCAGTGCAAAAAGATTGTCCGCATATGCGGCGAAGCTTTTGAATGATCCTGGGGCGAAGCTGCCTCTTCTTGGATATCACAGTACTGCCAGAATGACGCAGTTTCGCAGGGAAGATTTTGGAACTGCCTCTAGGAATAAACTGGATGACAGAAGATGCGGCTATATCGGATGCCTTGACAGCTCAAAA
>DWUW01000340.1 GCA_019120525.1 Candidatus Eisenbergiella stercorigallinarum
CCAGGTCACGCAGCGCCGGTCCGCCTTCTGGTGGGGGGTCAGGATGATATCCGTGAAGCCCTCCATGGCGGCCTGCTTCGCCATCCGGATGCTCTGCTCCAGGCAATCGGACCCGTCGTCCACGCCGGGCAACATATGATTGTGGATATCGATGTACCCTTTTTTCTTTGAAACCATATGCATGACCTTCATCGCCCTTCACCGTCCGTTCGACATCAATTTACAAGATACGTTTTAAACGCCTATATTATATACGTTTAAAACCGGTGTTGTCAAACCCATTTTTGCCAAATAATGCATTCAGAAGAATGTCATATAGTGCAGATCCGAAGGAGCGCTTTGGGCTTCTGCCATCTGCCCGTAGTGCGCGTTTTTTGCCTGAGGCAGGCCGGGCCGGGATCTGCGCAGCGACTTTTTCTGACATCTTTCCAGACTGCTGCTGTTGATCGACTACTTGAAACGGAAGGGGATATCATTTGACAGAAAAATATGACCGGCTCGCGACCGGAGAAAGAATCCGCGCAAGACGTAGGCTCCTTGGGCTCACCCAGGAGGAAATGGCGGAGCGGATCGGCAGAGTGCCGAAATATTACGCGGACATAGAGAGGGGGAACTGCGGCATGTCAGTGGAAACGCTGCTTGCCCTGGCAAAGACACTGGACCTGTCGCTGGATTATATCATTCTTGGGGAAGGAAAAGATGGGGCAGAGGCCCATAAGGATGAGGTGGCGGTGATCCTGGATCTGATCGACCGGTGTCAGGATAAGAGAAGGGATTATGCCATGCGGCTTCTGAAGCTGTTCCTGGCCGCCCTGGACGAATGAAGCGCCCGGACCACCGTTTCCGGGATCCGGGCGCTTCTGAAACCACACGATTCATACCATATATGGAATTACAAAGTTATGGAATCTGTTGCTCTCCCGACTGATCAGGTATTGGGAGAGGTCGCAGCAGCAGCGGGAACCGCGTCAGCGGATACGCCCTTGGCCACTACGAAGGTAACGTTTACAGCGCCGCCAAATGCAGGAAGCGCGATAGCAAGCGCACCGTTGGAGATTACAACGGGAACTGCCACCCATGTACCGTCAGCTCTCTGATACAGAGCCTGAATGGTCTCGCCCTCAGCAAGAGTGGTGGTGCCCAGAATGTCGGCCAGCGCGAAGGAAACAGATACGGAGCCGTTCTGGCTTACAGCCTCTCCGGCAGCGGTCTGCAGACCTACCGTTACATTGTTGACCACATTCAGGTTGCCCTGGCTGTCCGTAAGGGACAGTCCGGTTCTGCCCGTGAAGTTCACAACCTGCGTGCCGCTGGAAACCATAGCCGCCGCAAGAGATGCAGCAGCAGCCTGGGCCTGCTCAGCGGTAGCAGGAGCTACTACCATCGCAACTGCAGCAGGATCTACCGTCTGGCCGCTTGCGGTCCGGAAGGTGGTGCCTGCCAGCACTGCGGAAGTGGAGCTGTTAACGCCGGTTGCCTGAGCAGCTACCGTGTTGGAATTTTCCGCTACGGAGGAGCTTACAACAACCTGAGCGATCGGCTCACTCTGGATGGACGGGCTGGGAGCCGCCATTACTCCCATGCTCATGGAGCATGCGAGGATTGCTGAAAGAACGATTGCCATTTTCTTCTTCATGTCAATCATCCCCCTTTCGTAAAATTAAAAGGTGTGTGGCTTCTCTATATCAGCAGCCGTTTTCACGGCTGTCGATATCTTGTTTTTCATTCCGGAAGCTCTTCGTAAAAGACCTCCAGGATCATTTCATAGAGGGCGGTGTCGTCCTGGTAGAATTCCTCAAAGACCTCTCCCATCTCCACATGCCCCTCCATGCCGTAAATGTCTTCGGGGCTGAAGCTGTAGGATAAGGCCTGTCCGGCCAGGTACACCACTTCGTCCGCCGTGATATCAGTCACCATATACGGCGTCATCTCCGTATAAAGCTTCAGCGGCAGGGTCATATCCGCCCGCATGGCTTCCTTGGCCTGGGCCACGAAGCCGTTGAGGTACTGCTTCTGTCTTTCCAGGCGTTCCTCCGCGCTGCGGGCAACGCCGGTATCTCTGTAATGGATGAAGGTATAGGCAGCATCGCCCATCAGGTGAACCTGCGCCCCTTCCGTCCAGCCGTCTTCTTTTCCTTCCAGGGAAGCGGGGATCGTAACGTCCACCCCTCCCACCGCGTCGTTGATATCGCTGATCACCGACATGTTCAGGGCACAGTAGCCGTGGATCGGCAGGCCGTAGAACAGGTTGGAGACTGCCTCCACCGTATTCTCGCAGCTCTCCTCCAGCCCCTCTCCGTAGGCATGGGCAAGCGCGATCTGCGCCACTTCCTTGCCCGCGTACAGCCCGTTTGCGTCATATACGCTGATCTCCGTCATGGTATCCCGGTTGATGCCGACGATCCGGATCCGTTTCTCATCCGGATCCAGGACGGCAAGGAACAGCGAATCCGCCTGCCCGCCCTTAAACAGATCGTCCGAGGCTTCCACCTCTCCCTTCCTGTCAATTCCCATGCAGAGAAAAGTAAGGATGTCTTCTTTATACAAATAAGCCTTCCCCTGGTAACGGATCGCTCCGGGCGGAAGGTTATCCGACGTCTCAGGCTCATCCGCCATTTCCGTCATCTGCTCCGGCCTTTCCTCCTGCTTTTTCTGTAAGGAGCTGCGCCCGTGGGCGTTCAGCAGGACGATGGCCGCCGCCGCAGCCAGGAGAATGAGGATCACGGCCGAAAGAAAAATCAGTACTGCCGTCGTAACTCTGCCGGCCGGCGTGCGCCTGCGGCGTCTCCTTCTGCCCGCGGTCTCCCTTTCCCCGGCCTTCCTTCTCTTTTTTCCTTTTTTTATTTCCGTCTGACTCATGATACAAGCACGGCCTGGACCAGATAGCGCTTATCGCTCTGTCCGGTCACTCCGGTAGATAACGTAACGATCTTATCCTGCGCCGTCACCTGGATGGAATCGTCAATAAAGGCGTCCATCTCCCGGATGGCGGACACATCCTCCAGATACTGGGAAAAAACAGCTTCATCCCAGAAATCGTAAATGGCGATCAGATGTCTGTCGTCATAGGTATATGCGGCATAGATCTCATAGGTCAGCGTACGGTCCGGCAGGATGATCTCAAGCTGTCTGTGCGCGTCGAAAAAATCCCTGTCCGCGAACTGGTGCAGCCTTCCGAACATCTCATCCGTATTTCTCCCGTAAATGACCGTATTGGGATCGTTGAAATCGGTGTGGTTGTACAGCTCCGTATAGATGCAGCCGCTGTCATCCTCTTCCCCATACAGGTTATGGTTCAGGTAATATGCCGTATCCGAAGCGGACTGAAGGATCGGGAAACTGATATCCGTATCCGTGATCCGGATCCAGGCGTAAACCTCCGGGTTGGCTTCCTGCAGGGCTACGAAATCCGGGTTCCCCGCTTCATCCAGGAAATCTTCCGTCTCCCTGCGCGTTTCCTGCTCCTGCTGTGTCTCCTGCGCCGGCGCTTCTGTCCCGCAGCCCGCGCCCAAACACGCGGACATCAGGAGAGATACGGCCAAAAAAACTGCTCTGATCCTTCTCATGGTATCTGTATCTATATCCCTTTCCATCCTGAACGCCTCCGGGAACGCGGCGCAGAAGGCCGTTTCCCGGAGGCTGTCATAATCTCTTAAACAGCCGATAAATCACGACCTTTGAGAATTATATCACATCCGATTTCCGATTTCCAGTTAAAAACTGACTTTTTTTCTACGTTTTAAGCATGCATCTTTTGAAAGAATGCCGAAGCCTTCCCTATGCCCGGATCACATACCCCTCTTTTCTGGGCTTTGCCTGCGGGCGCGGCTGGTCCGAATAACCCAGGATGCAGTTGCCGATGCCGATATAATCGTCGGAAAGCCCCCATTTCTTCAAAAGCGCCTTCCCTTCTTCTGTCTCGAAGGTCTCCCTTGCGCGGTGGATCCAGCAGGAATCCACGCCGAGGGAACAGGCGGCGTTCATCAGGTTCCCCATCACCAGGCTTCCATCCTCCACGCAGGTTCCCCGTCTGCTGTCCGCGAGCACCACGACCACCGTAGGCGCGCCGTAGAAGGGATCGCCGTCGGTTCCCATCACGGCCGCGTTGATCCGCGACAGCGTCCGGATGGTCTCCTTATCCTGCACCGCCACCATCACCGCGGACTGCATGCCCATACCGCTCGGCGCGTACTCGCCCGCCTCCAGGATCTGCGTAAGGATCTCCTCCGGCACCTGGTCCGGCCTGTAGGAGCGCACGCTCCGTCTTTCCATCAGTGTTTTCAGGGTATCGTTCATAATCTTCTCCTTCCGCCGCTCCGTTTTTCCCCGGGCGGCAATTTTTTCCAAAAATTTCCTGAAAAAAGGGCGCCGCGCGTTCTGAAAGGCGCGGCGCCCGTCTCTTCTGTCAGGATCAGTATTCCGGCTCGATCAGGCCGTAGGTGTTCCCCTTCCTCTTATACACCACGTTCACCTGCTCGGTCTCCGCATTGAAGAAAACGAAAAAGCTGTGTCCCAGAAGCTCCATCTGCACGCAGGCGTCTTCCGGATACATGGGCTTGATGTCGAACCTCTTGGTACGGACGATCTTCACCTCTTCCTCCTCCGGGAAGTCCTTCTCCAGGAAAGCGGGCTGGAAATTTCCGCCGCTCTGATGCTTGTCCGTAATCTTGTTCTTATATTTCTTCAGCTGTCTTTCGATCACTTCCTCCACCAGATCGATGGACACGTACATGTCGTTGCTCGTCTGCTCTGACCTGATGATGCTTCCTTTTACAGGGATCGTCACCTCGATCTTCTGCCTGTCCTTCTCCACGCTCAGGGTAACCTGTACCTCTGTCTCCTTCGTGAAATACTTTTCCAGCTTGCCGATCTTCGATTCGACCGCGCCCCGCAGGCCTTCGGTAATTTCGATGTTTTTCCCGCTGA
>DWUW01000341.1 GCA_019120525.1 Candidatus Eisenbergiella stercorigallinarum
ATCGTTTTCATATTCCATCAGAAAGGTAAACACATTTCCGCCCGCTCCGCAGCCGAAGCAGTAATACATCTGTTTCGAACGGGATACGGAAAAGGAAGGGGATTTTTCATTATGGAAGGGACACAGCCCGAAATAATTGGCTCCCTTTTTCTGCAGGCGGACATAGCCGGAGATCACGTCGACAATATCGTTTCTCGACCGGACCTCCTCGATCACTTCATCCGGATAATACACCTGTCTCACACCTTTCTACTTTACAGGCCAGCATTTGGGGATATAGATTTCCTCGTATACGGCGATGGCAAACCGGTCCGTCATCGCCCCTATGTAATCGCAGACCACCCGTTCCCTGGGTTCTCCCCGCTCCATGAGCATGCGGTACTCCGGAGACATTTTTTCCGGGCGGTGCAGATAATATTCGTACAGCGTCTCCACCAGAAGCTCCGCCTTCCCCTCCTCGCTCTTGGCGTAAGGGTTGGTATACACATTGACATAAAGAAAGGCGCGCAGCTTTTTCAGGCCTTCCCCCACTGCGGGAGACATACAGATCTCATTTTTCCCGGAGCTGTTGGTCACGATGTCATGGATGAAATGATCCAGCCTCTCTCCCGTCGTTCTCCCTACCGTTTCCTGGATCTCCATCGGGATATCCTCCTCCTTCAGGATGCCCGCCCGGATGGCATCGTCGCAGTCGTGATGGAGATAGGCGATCTTGTCGGAAAGGCGGACGATCTTTCCCTCCAGCGTGGCCGGGTTCCCCTTGGTCTGATGATTGCGGATGCCGTCCCTCACCTCAAAGGTCAGATTCAGTCCCTGGCCGTCCTTTTCCAGCACATCCACCGTGCGCACGCTCTGCTCGCTGTGCTCAAAGCCGTAGGGGCAGACCCGGTCCAGCGCCCGCTCCCCCGCATGGCCGAAGGGCGTATGCCCCAGATCATGGCCGAGGGCAATGGCCTCCGCCAGGTCCTCGTTCAGCCGCAGGGCCTTGGCGATGGTCCTGGCGTTCTGGGAGACCTCCAGCGTGTGGGTCAGCCGGGTCCGGTAGTGATCGCCCTCCGGCGCGAGGAAAACCTGCGTCTTATCCTTCAGCCGCCGGAATGCCTTGCAGTGAAGGATCCTGTCCCGGTCCCTCTGAAACACGGGACGGATATCGCAGGGCTCCTCATCCCGCAGCCTTCCCAGAGAATTTTTGCTCAGCGTCGCATAAGGACTCAGATACTCTTCTTCCCACTTTTCCAGATTTTCCCGAATCGTCGTCATATGCCGTTCTCCCGCATGTTCCGCCAGACCTGCGGCATGCTTTTTAAGGCGAAAAAAGGAAAGGCATTCTGTTTCCTTTCCGGTCCTTTTGATGGATCCGGGAAACCGGGAGCTGCCGGTTTCCCATACCCGCTATTTTATTATTCTGCGTTTTTTCCCAAAATCCTTTTTTTCTTTTTCCTTTTTTCCCCTGTCCGCAGGCGTCCGGCCGGGAAGGGGCGGCAAACGCCGCCCTTTTCCCGCTTTTTCTGCCCGTTCTTACGCCGCGGGGCTGCGGTTTCTTCTGCCTGCGGCCTGGCTGCCGCAGAGCTCTTCAAATTCCTTCAGCTTCTGTCTGGCCTCCCGGCTCAGATTGGTGGGAACCTGGATCTGCACCGTCACATATTCGTCCCCATGGACATTCGGGTCGGCCATGGACACGATCCCCTTCCCCCGCAGACGGATCCGGGAGCCGGACTGCGTCCCTTCCCTGATCTTGCAGATCACGCTGCCGGAGATGGTAGGGACCCTCACCTCCCCGCCGAATACAGCCGTAGTGAAGGGTACGGAAACCGTGGTATACACGTCCATACCCTTCCGCTCAAAGCCGGGCTTTTCCGCCACCGTCACCTGAAGGAGCAGATCCCCGGCCTGCGCGCCGCCGGCTCCCGGCGCGCCCTTTCCCTTCAGGCGGATGCTCTTTCCGGATTCAATGCCCGCAGGGATATGCACCTGCAGGGACTGGACCCTGCCGTCCTCTCCCTGCAGGCGGATCACCTTATCGCAGCCGAAGGCCGCTTCATCGAAGCTTATGGTCACCTGTGCGCGCAGGTCCGCTCCCCTCTTCATGCCGCCGGAAAAGCCGTCATGAAAGTCTCTATACTGACCGTCCTGTCCGGAAAAGCCGCTGAAGCCGCCGCTTTTTCCGCGGAACATGTCTCCGAACAGATCCCCGAACAGATCGTCCATATTTCCGCCTTCAAAATGGAACTCCCGGTAGCCGCCGTTTCCATCTGTGCCGCCAAAACCTCCATTTGTTCCGAAACCGCCGCCCGAGCCGAAGCCGCCGAAGCCCTCAAAGCCATGAAAGCCTCCCGCTCCGTCCGCGCTGCCCCAGCCCCCCTGCGCGCTTCCGTCGAAGGCCGCATGGCCAAACCTGTCGTAAAGCTTCTTCTTCTCCGGATCGCTGAGCACCTCATAGGCCTCTGACGCTTCCTTAAACATCTGCTCCGCATGGGGATCCCCCGCATTCGTATCGGGATGGTATTTTTTCGCCAGTTTTCTGTATGCTTTTTTGATCGCCGCGCTGTCCGCATTCCTGTCAACGCCCAGCACCTCGTAATAATCTCTCTTTGCTGCCATGACGCTCTCACTCCTTTTTCAGAAAAGTCCGTATCAGGACGAGTCTTTCTGTAATAAGTTCCATATAATCTTCTTTTCTATGAGATTCCGGAGCCGTCCGGTCCAGTCCGGTCCAGACTTCTTCGGAAGTTTTTTGTTCTATATGTAATATAACAGTTGTATTTTCTGCTGTCAAGGCCGTTTCAGAAGATATTTTTCACGGGCAGGAATCCCGATGGAATGGTGTGCGGATTTTCGCTGAAAAACATTTCGCGGAGCCCTCCGCGGCGTTCACACTTTCTCCTTATTTTTTTCACAAATGCTCCCCACAATCACAACCTTTTCATCACAATTTCCCTCTATACTGCAAGGCATAGAAACAAAGAAAGGCGAACCGGCAGGGCCGAAGCGATAAAAAGCGTCGCCGCCGGCGCCCGTAAACAGTTTATCATCATCAGGAAAGGAGATCTTTTTGATGTCAGAATATTATAACAACTACAGCCAGAACCCTTACATGGGAAATCAGGATATGAGAAGTGAAAACAACGGCCTGCACACGCCGGAGCCGTCCGAGCCGAAGCGTCGGAAATCCTCCGGCAGAGCGATGCGGACCGCGAAGAAAATCGGAGCGATCACGCTTAGCGCCGTCCTGTTCGGCGGCGTGGCCGCGGGAACCTTCCAGGGTGTCAATTATCTCACCGGATATACCGCAGCGCAGACAGAGGAAAGCGCGCAGAGCGCTTCCGCCGGCAGCAATTCGGCAGGCGGCCTGGCACCAAGCAGCGCTTCCGCCGGAAGCCAGACGCTGCAGACCACCACAGCCTCCGAGTCCGGAGAAATGAGCGTGGCGGACGTGGCAGATTATGTGATGCCTTCCATCGTATCCATCACCAACCGTTCCGTACAGGAGGTACAGAACTATTTCAGCATGTTCGGTTATTACGGCATGCAGCCGCAGGCCCAGGAAACGGAAAGCGTGGGCTCCGGCATCATCATCGGACAGAACGACAGCGAGCTTCTGATCGCCACCAACAACCATGTGGTGGAAGGAGCGGACACCCTGACGGTTTCCTTCATTGACAATCAGGCCTATGAAGCGAATCTGAAGGGCACGGACGCGGAAAACGATCTGGCCGTGATCGCCGTTCCGCTGACCAGTATCTCGGCAGACACCATGGCACAGATCAAACCCGCCACGCTGGGAAGCTCTGATAATCTGAGAGTGGGCGAGCAGGTGGTTGCCATCGGCAACGCGCTGGGCTACGGCCAGTCCGTGACCACCGGTATCGTAAGCGCCACCAACCGTACCCTCACGGAAACCTCCTCTGACGGCAGGCCGGTTCAGAGCAGCGCTTCCTACATCCAGACGGATGCGGCCATCAACCCCGGCAACTCCGGCGGCGCGCTGGTCAACATGAAGGGCGAGGTCGTCGGCATCAACTCCGCAAAGCTTGCCAGCACCGAGGTAGAGGGCATGGGCTACGCCATCCCGGTCTCCAGGGCTTCCTCCATCATCAGCACCCTGATGAATGAGAGCACGCTGACAAAGGTGGCGGAAAATGAGCGCGGCACCCTGGGCATCACAGCTACCACCGTTCCCGCCAGCGTAACGGAAGCCTACGGCATCCCCACCGGCGTCTATGTATCCGATGTGACGGAAGGCAGCGGCGCGCAGGCAGCCGGACTACGCCGCGGCGACGTGATCACCGCCCTGGACGGCCGCAGCGTAACGGATGTGTCCCAGCTGCAGGAGCTGCTTCAGTATTATAAGGCAGGCCAGACCGTAAATCTGACCGTGCAGAGCATCACCGACAACGCCTATGCGGAAAAGACCGTCTCCCTGACCCTGTCCGGACAGGCTGACAGCGACGCTTCGGCAAAGGCCTGACGGCGGCGTCCCGGCAAAGGTCCAGCGGCAGCGTCCGAAAAGAGCGCAGCCGTTTCATCCATCCTGTCATCACTCAAGCACAGAGCCTGAACCCCTCTGTGTTTGGGTGATTTTTTTGCGGTTCTTATTTTTCGCCGGACGCATCAGGCAGTCTGCGAAAAAAATGCGAAGGAAATGCCGGGGCTGCATCCGGCATTTTTTAAGTCTGTTTATTCCGGTGCATCAAATATCCCGTACCATGAAAATGGAAACAGAAAAAAGTCCGATCGGGGAGTCTTTTCCCGTCGGAAGAAAGGAAGGAAACATAATGGGAAATTTGTATGGCTATATCCGTGTCAGCACCAGAGAACAGAATGAGGACAGGCAGCTTCTTGCATTGAGAGAATTATCCGTTCCGGAGAAAAATCTGTTTATCGACAAAAGGTCCGGCAAGGATTTTGAACGTCCTCAATACCGGAAAATGGTGCGGAAGCTGAAAAAAGACGATCTGCTCTACATCAAAAGCATTGACCGTCTGGGGCGGAATTATTCCGAAATTCTGGAGCAATGGCGGATTCTGACAAAGGAAAAGGGAATCGATATTATGGTACTGGATATGCCGCTGCTGGACACGCGCCGGGGCAAAGATCTGATGGGCACCTTCCTCAGCGATATTGTCCTGCAGGTGCTGTCCTTTGTGGCGGAAAATGAACGCGTCAGCATCCGGCAGCGCCAGGCAGAGGGAATTGCCGCCGCCAAAGCGAGAGGCGTCCGTTTCGGCAGACCTCCAAAGCCTTTGCCGGAAAATTTCCGCCCGCTGTATCAGCAATGGAAAAACGGCAGAATCACCTGCACGGCTGCCGCAAGGCTGTGCGGAATGCCGCTTTCCACCTTCCGCTATCGTGCGGAAGTCTGTGAAAAAGCCAGCCTGCTGTAGACAGCTGTTTTTACAGAAAGGTGTGGTTTTCAAAATGGAAGGAATTGTTGCGGTATTGGGTGTGATTATGCTGGTGTTATGCCTGGTCGGCACCATCGGCTACAACAGTCTGCGGCGCAAATGGGCAGGCATCATCGGCGTGGGAGGTTCCTACGCCATACTGCTTGGGGTCATGCTGCTGTTTGCGACCATCGGCACCGTGATCAAGGCGATAACGGGACAGGAGCTGGGCAGCGGCGCGGGCGAGATCGTCGGCACAGTGATCGTCATGCTGATCTGCCTGGGGTACATGGCGATGGTCATTGTGGGGCGCTGCGAAACCACCGCCCAGAAGGTAATGCTGCCTCTGGTGGCCTGCCTGATCGGAGCCGGATTCATCTGGCGGCTGTTATTGGCTATTGTTGCCCACGTGCCCATGGACAGCGGCGAGACCAAAGCTTCGGGTCTGGATGCAATGCCTGATATTATCTATGACACCAACAACGCCCGGGCCGTCTGGCACAAGCAGGGTACCTACGGCGACCATGTGGTTTATTACGGCCCCAACGGGGACACCGTAACCTTTTACCAGTCGGATATCGAGGGCGCCAACTACAAAGGCTTTGCCCTGAACTGAGCTGTCTGTTTCCCATTCATGCGGCCGCCCTTCGGGCTTATCGGCCGGGCACACCCAAACACCGGGAGAGTGACGATATCCTCACTCTCCCGTCATTTTCCCGGCTCCCACTTGAACACCACGATCCCCGCGATGGCAAACGCCATTCCGACGGCCTTCCGCCAGTCCCAGGCAACCTTCTCCACGCCGAACATACCGAACAGCTCGATCAGATAGGCTACCAGAAGCTGCGCCACCACGATGAGCATGACCGCACGGGCAGGCCCGAGCATGTCCATGCTTTTGATCACGGTATAGGTGATGAACGCCCCGATGGCGCCGCCCAGCAGCATGTATTTAGGCTGCACCTGAAGGACCGCCGAAAAGGGGCTTCTCTCCGATATAGCCCAGGCCGCCAGGCTGACAAGCAGGGCGGAAAGCTGCACGAAGCAGCCTGCCGCCCAGATGCCGGACGCCTTTGTCACCTGTGTGTTGAAAACTCCCTGCACGCTCATCAGCGCGCCGGACAGGAGCGCAATGATCAGACCCCACATAAAATTCGTTCCGCCTTTCCTTCCAGAATGTCCTTGTCTCTATTCTGTCCGGAAATCCGAAATCCTATTCCATGGCAGCGCTGCTCTCCGTCTCCTCCTGCGGCGGCTGGATGTATTCTTCCGTATAGCTTTCCCCTGTCACCTGCGTCATGATCTGTTCGGAAATCTCCTGCAGCACGGCGGAAACCTCCTCGCCATTCCAGGCGCGGGTAAAGGCGATCTCCATCTGCACCCAGTAATTGCTCGTGGCCATCATCTTGGGGATGGGCACCGACGCCGCGTATTCCTGCGCGAACATCTCCGCCTGTTCGCACGGAAGGGCGATACCGGTATCCGCCGGCAGCTTTCCCGTGCTTTCATAGAGCTTCTGCGCCGCCGTCTGCGTCAGGTAACGGGCGAACGCGTTTGCCGTATCCTTTTTTTCACTGTAGCCGTTTACCACGACGGCATTGGTCACGGAAAGGCTCCGGGTGATCAGCCCGCCGTCGATATCCGGGACGCGCGCGACGCCCCAGGCGTAGGGGAAGCTGCCGTCTGCAGACGCCTGCTCCAGATGGGAAACCATATCCGTGGTCGCAATGGTAAACACCAGCTTTCCATCCAGGAAATCCTGGGCCACGGATTCATAGCTGACCTCCTCCGGGTCGATGGAAAAATACTGCGTCAGCTCCTGATAGGCCTCCAGGCATCGGATGGCGTCCAGATTGTAGATATCGATCTGCGTTTCATCGTCTCCGTCCCGGCCGCCCACGTTCACATAATTTCCCAGGAAAAAATAATTGTAAAAAACATCCGAAACGTCCCAGGAAAAGACGGCTTCCACCTGCTCCGGCGCGTTATAGCCGTCCGCAAAGGCCAGGATGTCCTCGATGGTCTGCGGGACCAGCTCCTGCGTTCTTTCCGCAAGCTGCGCTTCGGAGGAGACCGTCTGTCCTTCCGAAGAAATCTCCCCTTCCGCCGCAGGAGGCTCCCCGTTTTCATCCAGGGCCGCCATGGCTTCCTGCCCGGCGATGGCGTCCTCCTCCGCCTGCAGCTGGTCGGCGGCAGCTTCTTCCAGATAGGTCAGGTTATAGACCAGGGCGCTGGTTTCATAATAAAAGGGGTAGCCGATCCGGTGCCCTCTGCAGGTAATGGCCGAAAGCGCTGTCTCCGGGAAGTTTTCTGCGGAAACATAGCCCTCCTCATCCCGGATCTCTGAGGCGAGCCCGGACAGCCAGGCCTTTTCCAGGCTGTCGTTTCCGATGATATAGACGTCCGGGACCATATTGGTGGTCAGGGAGGCTTCGTTGATGCTTTCCAGATATTCCAGGCCGGATACCAGCCTGGGGATCACGCGCACCTCGCTGTCTTCCGAAAAATCCAGTGCTGCGGCGGCCAGGAAATCTGAAAGAGATTCATCCGTGTACCACAGATTGAGCGTCGGCTTATCCACCAGCGCGTTATCCGGGACCGGGGCAAGCTGCGCCAGACGGTCGCTCCCGATCCCGACATAAAACAGAAGCGCCGCGGCCGCAAGTACGGCGGCCACGGCAAGGATCCTGGAAGGCAGGGAAGACCTGCGGCTCTGTTTTT
>DWUW01000342.1 GCA_019120525.1 Candidatus Eisenbergiella stercorigallinarum
AGTTCCCGCCACAAAGGTAATATCCTTAACGGCAAGGCCGGAGGCAAGCGCGTCCGCGATCTCCACGATGGATTTTTCCCCCATGCCGTAGGAGATCAGATCCGCCTGGCTATCCAGCAGGATCGAACGGCGGAAGGAATCGCTCCAGTAATCATAATGGGCCATCCGCCGGAGGCTGGCCTCAATGCCGCCAATGATAATCGGCACATCCCGGTAGGTACGGCGGATCAGGTTCCCATAGACCACCGCCGCGTGATCCGGCCGCTTTCCCATCTTTCCTCCCGGCGTATAGGCGTCTTCCTGCCGTTTTTTCCCGGATACATAATAATGGTTCACCATGGAATCCATATTTCCGGCAGAAACGAGAAACGCCAGCTTCGGCTTACCGAACACATTGATGCTTCCGTCGTCCTTCCAGTCCGGCTGGGAGATGATCCCCACACTGTAGCCGTGCGCCTCAAGCACCCGGCTGATGATCGCGTGGCCGAAGGAGGGATGGTCCACATAGGCATCCCCGATCACATAGACAAAATCCGGCCTGTCAATCCCTCTTTCCTCCATTTCTTCCCTTGTTACCGGTAAAAATCCCTTCGCCATTCCCGCTTCCTTTCTTCCGCCATCCGTTTTTTATTCCATATCCATCCCATCCGGAATCCGGGTATAATCTTCGATATAATAATCCGCCAGCTGCCGCAGCCGTTCCTCAGACGTCTGGCACCAGTCGTCCCGCACCGCGCAGACCTTCATGCCGGCCGCCTTTCCGGAAAGGATCCCCGGCTCAATATCCTCAAATACCAGGCACCGCGCCGGATCCGCCCCCAGCTTCCCAGCAACCGCAAGATAAATATCCGGCGCGGGCTTTCCCTTCCCCACCTCACAGCTGGTAAGGATGCAGGAAAATTTCGTCAAAATTCCCTGCGCGTCCAGGACTGCTTCCACAAGCTGTCTGGAATTGCTGGTCGCCACGCCAAGCTTCAGCCCCTTCCGGGCGCATGCGTCGAGGAACGCGCGCGCGCCCTTTTTCAGGGAAACCTCATGAAGATACTTCTCTTCCGCCATCTGATTCCAGGTTTCCATGATCTTTTCCACCGGATCGGGGATGCCGAACCGTTCCTTAAAATAAACCGCCGTCTCTGTAAAGCTCATGCCGTCCACGTCGCCCTGAAGCCGTCCATCCAGAGAGATTCCGAACCGCTTCAGGTACTCCACATCGATCCCCGGCCAAACCCACATGGAATCCACCAGCGTCCCGTCCAGGTCGAAGATCACAGCTTCCATGCCGGAAAGCATGTCCGGGACCGGGCCGGCTCCGCGGGCGGCGTTTTCTTCCTTCTGCCCCGGCATCAACGCCGTAAGGGCGGAAAGTTCCTTTTCCGTAAGCGGACGGAACTCTCCCAACGCAAGGCTATCCCCCAGGACAAGCGGCCCCATGGAGATCCGGCGAAGATAAGTCACGCGGCGTCCGCAGGCCTGCATCATCCTTTTGACCTGATGGTATTTTCCTTCCGTAATGGTCAGGAAATATGCCGCCAATGATTCAGGGGCGCGCCTCTCCAGCTGATCCGCTTCCCGGATCCCGGCCGGCCTGGTATCCTCCCCCTCTCCGATATCAACGCCCTCCTGCAGACGCCTGCAGTCCTCACGGGAAAGCCTTCCGTCTGTCTCCACATAGTACGTCTTTCCCACATGCCTGGCCGGGGAAAGAAGCCGATGGGCCAAAGCGCCATCGTCCGTCACCAGAAGCAGGCCTTCCGTATCCTTATCCAGCCTGCCCACCGGAAAAAGCTCCCTTTTCAGCAGACTGTTTTCCGGCTCTTTTTCCCTCATCCAGTCCAGGACCGTCCGTTCCCGTCCATCCCTGGAAGCGGACAGCAGCCCGGACGGCTTATTCAGCAGGAAATAGACCTTCCTTGCATAGCCGAGTTCCCTGCCGTCCACGCTCACCCGCGCCCTTTCTTCCTCTATCTTTCTGCCCGGGTCCTTCTCAACAGCGCCGTCCACACAGACGCGCCCCTTCCGCAGCATTTCCTTTACTTCGCTTCGGGTTCCTTCCCCCATTTCACTCAGATATCGGTCCAGACGGATCATGTGCCGCCTCCTTTCCCGGGTCATTTTTCAGAAGCATCAGTCATAGATTCATAAAAAAAGCGGAGGCATGCATGTTGAAACGACAGCTCCTGAAAACGAAAAAGCCGCTCCTTCTCAGCCTTTTCACCGCGCTGACCCTGTCCATGCTCCTGGAAAATGAAAAGGCTTTTTCCCTGTCCCTTACGGGACTGAACCTGTGGTTTGAAAAAATGATCCCCACGCTTCTGCCCTTCATGATCCTTTCCGGGATCCTGATCCGCATGAATCTTTCCGACAGCTTTGCGCGTCTGTTTGCCCCGCTGCTCCGCCCCATTTTCCGTCTCTCCGACTCCTGCCTCTACGTCCTGGTCATCGGCTTTCTCTGCGGATTTCCCATGGGCGCCAGGGTGGCGGCGGAAAGCCTGCAGCATGGGAAGCTGGACAAAAAAGAAGCCTCCCTGATGCTTTCCTTCTGCAACAACATTGGTCCCATCTATTTTTCCGGTTTCGTCCTCAACCTGTTTCCGGTTTCCAGGCCTTTTCTCTTCTGGGCGGGCATGTACCTGCTCCCCCTGC
>DWUW01000343.1 GCA_019120525.1 Candidatus Eisenbergiella stercorigallinarum
AGGCGACCCGATACAGATGGGCGCAGGCCTTTTCTCCCGAAAAGCGCCGTATGATCCCGCGAAGTTCCGTCGTCTCCATCCTCCCCTTTTGGGCAAGCGCCGTCTCCAGCCGGAGGAATCCTCCCTCCCCGGCCGCGTAAACCTCCGTCCGGTTACAGGTAGATATCAGGACCGCCTCCCCGGCCTCCTTCAGGAAATCCTCCCGTTCCTTTTTTCCTGTCTCTCCGGATGAAAAAACGAAGCGCTTACGTATTTCCTCCGGCGCGGACCGGTAGCTGATGCTGATACATTCCATAAAGTCTCCCATCCGGGACAGCCTCCCTTTTCCCCAAAAGTCGGACGCTTCCTGGCTTTTCCAGCCATTCCGCGTCCGGCTTTCTCTGTCCCATATTCCTGCATTGTCCTTCGGGCTTCCTGTAGAACTTCATCCGCCTATCCGGGGATCTTGCGGTTATAGCGTTCCCGGCGGCGATAAGCCTGCCCGTCCAGCCGCATCCGGCACCGGTATTCCCGCAGACGTTCCCTTTTATCCGAAAGCCTCTGCGCCCCGGCGGCAGGCACGTGATAAGCGCGGCAGAGACGTTCCACCGTCAGCTTCGCATATTCCAGCCCCCAGGCTACAGCCAGATCCGCTTTCATATACAGAAGCAAAAGCATGCGACAGGTCCTGCTCCCAAATCCCTTTTCAATATCCGGATCCTTCAGGATCCAGGAGAAAACCAGAAGAAGATAAACTGCGGCGGAAAAATCACAAATGCTCCCATCATAGATATCCACTCCTTTCCTAGCCGATCTTCACAACTCCTTTCACGATATCCGCCTTATTATTCACGCAGGAATCCAGGGCATGCTGGATCTCATCCAGGGAAAACTCATCGGTCACGATGTCCCGGATGCGGATCTTCCCGGAAGACACCGCCTCAATGGCCATGGGATAGATATTGCGGTAACGGAACACGGTTTTGAAGGTCAGTTCCTTATCCAGCGCCAGGCTTATGGGAAGGGTCATCTCCCCGGACGCGCTGTAGCCCACAAAGACGATGGTGGAACCCTTCTTCGCGCCGCGGATAAGCTGCGTCGCCGTGATCTGGCTGCCTGCAGTCTCGATCCCCAGGTCCGCGCCTTTTCCGTCCGTCAGCTCCCGGATACGGGAAACCGTATCTTCACAGCTGCCATTGATCACATGATCGGCGCCCAGCTCAAGAGCCTTGTCCAGACGCTTTTTCATCACATCCACCACGATGATGCGGGATACGCCCATGGCGCGCAGGGAAAGCATGCAGCACAGGCCGATACATCCGGCTCCCATGACCACCGCCGTCTGGCCCAGGCACGCGCCTCCCTGCCTGGCGGCATGAAGCCCTACTGCCAGCGGTTCGATCAGCGCAGCCTCCATGGTGCTCATCTGATCCGGGATCTTAAAGCACAGATCCGCCTCATGGGCCACATATTCCTGAAAGACACCGTCCACGGGCGGCGTGGCAAAGAAGATCACGTCCTCACACAGATTGTATTTCCCCTCTTTGCAGTGTTCGCAATGTCCGCAGGTCTTGCCCGGTTCAAGCGCCACCCGGTCTCCGGGTTTCAGATCCGTAACGCCCTCTCCCGTTTCGACCACCACGCCTCCGGCCTCATGCCCCAGCACGAAGGGCGTCTGCACCACAAAATCCCCGATCCGTCCCGACTCAAAATAATGCAGGTCGGAACCGCAGATCCCCACATATTCCACCTTCACCAGCACCTCCCCCGGCGCCGGGGACGGAATCGGCCTCTCCATCAGTTCTACCTTTCCAATGGCAGTCATCACCGCCGTTTTCATTTTCCCTTCCATTTTCAGAATCCCTCTCCTTTTCCTGGTCCGTTTTCCCTCCGGTTTCCGCCCTCATACGGAAACCGGTTCTTTTTCTTCCATTTCCATCCGTCCGGCGATGTAATCCTTCACTTCATCCGTCCCGATCTTCAGGCTTACCGACAGTTCCGTATACAGGTTGTCCTGGGCGATCCGGAAATACTTCTTGTCCATCGCCGTCTCCTTCTTCCCCCTGGCCGTCCGCTCCCGGTTTCTCCTGCACAGCGTTTTCAGCACTCTGACCCATTCCCTGCAGTCACAGTCATTGACTGCCTGCCGGTAACAGGCCTCCCTCTGCTTTTCGTCCTCGATCCCCAGATATCCGATCTGAGGGATACTCTCCACCAGCTTCTGCGCCTCCTCCTTCGTCAGGATCCGGCGTATCTGGATCTTATCGCTGTCAACCGGAATAAAGATCTTCCCATCACGGTCGTTTACCGGCCGGAGAAAATAATACAGTTTTTCCCGGTTCATCCCGCTGATATCGATGGTGGAAATGTCAGTGATCTCACAAACTCCCTTACTTCCGTAGATTACAAATTCTCCTTTCTGAAACATATTTTTTTCTCCTTTCCATATTACTTATTTTATCAGAAAATTTCAGGATAAATCAAATTATTTTTGTAATATTTCAAATTTCAGGAGTTTTTTACAGATATATGTTTCAGATTTTTATTTCTTTTGATCGCAGGGACCGCTACGGTGGAAATCATTTTTCATAGATCCAGGCCTTCGCGCTGAAGTCCCGGTCCGCCCTTCCATATTCCGCCAGGATCCGGCTGCCCTGCGGAAGCTGCGGTTTTATTTCATCGGAATGCTCAAACCGGTGCAGCACGGCAAGGCCCTTATTTCCCCATTCCCGGACGACCAGCTGCCCGCCCTGGGGACGGTTGTATTCCCTGGCCGTACAGCTCCGGTAAACCGTAGTCCCGTTCTTGATGATCCCGGCCGCCTTTTTGTAAAAGGCGATCCCTTCCTCTACCAGCTCCCACTGTCTGTCCGACAGATCGTAGATGTCCCCGCTCAGGCACATCCGGCCCAGAAGGGTCGCCGTCATGGAATAGAAAATCCGTTCCTCGCTGTCATTCGCCCGCAGCACCGCCCAGATCTGGCTCTGCTCCGGCCGGATCGCCGCGTGCAGGTTGGCGGCGATGATGGGGATCGCCGTGGTCTCGTGGGCGTCCGAAAAGCTCGCCTGGCTGACCAGCTCCATCATGGACGGCTCCAGCCTGTGGCCGCCGCTGGAACAGTTCTCAATGACGATCCCCGGGATCTCCTCCCGGATCCTCTCAAAGAAACGCCTGCTGGCGGCCACTTTGCGGTACAGGCTGTCTCCCGGGCTGTCCCCGCCGTCGCAGCCCATCCCCATGGTATCGTTATAATCCACCTTCACATAGCCGAAGCCGTTGTCCTTCAGGGTGCGGATCACCTTTTTCCCCAGATAATCCGTCACCCAGGGGTCTTCCATATCCCAGAATCTCCGGCTCCCCACCGTCAGCGGCACGCCGTCCTTTTTCACCAGATGGTCTGTGTTATGGAAGCTCCTGCTCTGATCCGCCACGTTCTCCATCTCAAACCACAGGCCCGGGATCATCCCCTTCGAACGGATATGGTCGGCCGCCTGCTTCAGGCCGCCGGGAAAGCTTTCCTCCTTCACCTCCCAGTCTCCGATGTTCCGCGACCAGTCCTTCGCCCCGCCGTACCAGCCGCAGTCGATCACCAGATACCGGATTCCCTTTCCTTCCAGCCTGTCACAGATTTTTTTGACATTTTCCAGGGAAGGATTTCCCCAGGTGGTGCAGTATTCGTTGAAGATGATCCCCATATCCCCGTCCTCAGGCGAAATGTGCGGATGCTGCGCCCGTACCAGCCTGTCGCAGACCTCGTACAGCGAGCTCCCTTCCGCGATCACCGCTTCCGGGGCCGTAAACCGTTCTCCCGGGGCCACCTTCCTCATCCACTGTCCGAAATCCCGGTCCGCCAGCCCTCCCGTCACGGTAAAAAGCTGGCTTTCCCTGCACAGGATCTCCATCTGCCAGGAAGACGCGCAGTACAGCTGGATCCCCAGAACCCTCCCTGAAGCGCTGTCCTCCAGGGCCAGGAAGGGAAAATATTTCCGCACCGGCATGGAACCCACGTTTCCAAACTTTTCCGCGCGGACGCCGCCTCCGCTCCAGGATTTTTCCAGATGCAGCTCCTCGACGGTTTCCGTCCTCAGCTTCCCCTCCGCGCTCCAGAAGGACTGCAGCCGGTGGATCCTGTCCGCCGCCACATCCTTCAGGGCAAAGGAGGCAAGCATCTCCAGGGTGATCTCCTCCGTCCCGTTGTTTTCCACCTCCGTCCAGGTGCGAAGCACCCCGTCCTCCTTCCGGCGGTGCACTGTCAGCACAACGCCTTTTTCATTCTCATACCGGATCTCCTCCGGCGTTTCTGTCTTTACGGCAAAATGCTCCATCGTCTGGCTGAAGCACATCGTCAGGCCGCAGGAAAAACCTCCCGCGTACCCGTCCCCCATAAGCTTCATCTCTGCGGACAGTTTCATCCTCTTTCTCCCTCCATGTATCATGATCTTTTTCCGGCGGTATGCCGTTTTCCTTTTCCCGCCGGCGTCACTCCGGCGGATAAAAAAATTATAGCTCCTGGAAGGGGATTCTTCAATCGTTAAAGCTGCTTCTTTTACAGTTTAACCGGAAAATTGTACAAATTCTATGGGTGATATTTCATTTTTCTTTGCTGTATTTCACTTTGGATAGGGTTCTTTCATTTAAAAGTTCCATATTTTAGATTTATCCCGCCAAATGCGAAAATGCGAGAAGCCTCTTTTAATCTGAGCCAAAACAAACTATAATAAAAGGAACTGTTTACAAAAAAACAGTTCCTCGCATCAGGATTGGAAGTGGTATCATGATTACGATTTTTAAAAGCAAACTGGATTATCAGGCGCACAGAGGGAAAGCTGATCGTAATAGATAATGCAGACATTCTTCTGGATGACGATACAAGAAAGTACATCTCTCTTG
>DWUW01000344.1 GCA_019120525.1 Candidatus Eisenbergiella stercorigallinarum
AGTCTACCGCTTATACCTATGAGGAATTTTATAATTTATATCTGAAGGACGAAAGCTTTCCGGACTATGAGGCATGGTATACCCATATGAAGGAGGATGTGCCCGCCTATGGGCTCTCTCCTGTGGGTACCTATGCCTATAAGCGTACCGATACGGTAACGGAGAAGGAACTCTTCTATTATGAAAGGCCGCTGCTTGCCTCCGGGGAATCGGACCACAGCCGGATCCGGATCTATATGGAGGAGGAGGCCGTCCGGGAAATCATGCCGGTCGCAGGGGGAGGCTGTGTGCAGCTGATCGGGGATCTGACAGGGAAAACCCTGTACCTGGGCCAGGATGAGACAGAAGAGGACTGGGATGAAGAACAGGCCGGGAAGCTGGCGCAGCTTTTGTGGGAAGACCGGGATGGGAAAAAGAGCCGGATCCGGTTTGACGGGGAATCCTATGAGGTGATCCGTTACATTTCCTCCAGGTCCAATCTGATGTATTATGTGCTTCTGCCGCAGAGCGTGCTCAACGGCAGGATGGTCTCCAGCCTGCTGATCCTGTGCGGGTTTCTTCTGGCCGGCAGCGTGGTGGGCGTGGGGCTGAGCTATCATATGTCGTCGTTAAGCGCTACACCGATCAATGACATCCTGCACAGCATTTCCCGGACGACCGAGCATTTTAACGGGCATCAGTCGGCCTTTTCCAGCCTGAAGACCACCTTCAGCTATCTGCTGGAGACCAACTCCCGGCTTTCGGAAGCCATAGAAAGCCAGATGCCCTATCTGAGGAACTCCTTCGTCAACCGTCTGTTCTACGGCAGCTACGCGGCGGAGGAGGACATGCAGAGGATCGCGGACAATGTGAAATTTGAATGGAAAAACAGGATCTTCTGCGTTGTCATCTTCCAGTTCCACCTGTTCCGGGACGGGGTGAAGGAAGAGGACGCGAAGCTGATGAATACCTGCATCCTTTCCCTGATCGAGGTCATCGGGAAGCTCCTGCCGGGAGCCCTGCACACCGATCTGGGAGAAGAACAGGTGGTCCTGCTCCTTTCCCTGCCCGCGGAAGACAGGGAAAGCTTTCGGACGAAGGTGGAGGAACATGTGGAGAAGATCAGGGACAGCCTGCCGGCCAGCATTTCGGAAAAGCTGTTCGCCTACGGGGGCAGCGCGGCGGAGGAGCTGGGACAGGTGGCGGAATCCTATCAGAGCGCTTCCTGTATGGTCTGGGATGAGAATGACCAGATCGAAAATGCCGTGATCTGGTACCGGGGGACGCCCGGAGACGCGCCGAAGTATCCGCCGCAGGATCTGGCCGTGAAGCTGGAGCATTTCGTGACGGCAGGAGACAGCCAGGGCCTGCATGACGCGCTGGAGGAGCTGATCCGGAAATACATCATTGAAAACAACCTGCCGGTGTATCTGCAGCACATGCTGCTGAACGAGCTGCAGTCCGTGCTGTTCCGCATCATCGGGCGCATGGGGATGAAGGAGGAGGCCTACCGCCAGTATTACGCGCAACTGGAGGAAAATTACAGCCTGCCTCTGATCCAGCAGATCACCACCACCCTGAACCTGTATAAGGAGGTCTGCGCGTACGCCAACGGGCAGAAGCAGCAGGGAGCGGCCCAGATGCTGGGCTCGTCGGTGTTCACCGCCTATATCGACGCCAATTTCGGGGATCCGAACCTGTCCTTAAGCTCCGTGGCGGCGGAATTCGGGATCAGCGAAGGCCATCTGTCCAAAACGTTCAAGCTGAAGTATGGGATGCGGTTTTCCGCCTATGTGGAAGCGGTGCGAATGGACAAGGCGAAGGATTTTTTAAAGAACACTTCCCTGAACGTCAACGAGATCTCGGAGCTGACCGGATACCTTTCCACGAATACCTTCTGCAGGGCCTTTAAGAGAGTGACGGGGCTGACCCCTTCCGATTACAGGAACAAGTAACAAAAAGAAGCCAAAAATAAGAAAAAAGAGAAATGAAAGAAACGGAGAAAACCTTGTATTTACGGGCTTTCTCCGTTTTTGCATATGCCTGTCACGGTTATTGTAGATGGACGGATCCGAGAAGGGCGTGCTAGAGTGGGGACAACGAAACGAGCAAGGAAGGAGGTAACAAAATTGAAGGGAAAAGGGAAAACGAAAAAAACCGGACGGGGAACGCTTCGTCATTATATGAAGGCGCACTGGCAGCTTTATGCCATGATCATCCCGCCTGTGGTCATGCTGCTGATCTTTTCCTACGCGCCCATGTACGGGCTGCTGATGGCATTCAAAAACTACAGGGTGATCGACGGGGTCTGGGGCAGTCCCTGGGCGGCGCATTTCGGAATGGATAATTTCATCCGTTTCTTCGAGAACTACAACTTTCTGGAGAGCCTGAGGAACACGCTGGTGATCTCCCTGTACACGCTGGTGGTCAACACGCCCTGTTCGATCATCCTGGCGCTGTCCCTGAATTACGCGAAGAACGTGAAATTCAAGAAATTCGTGCAGATGGTGACCTATTCTCCCTATTTTATTTCCACCATCGTATTTGTCGGCATACTGAATTCCATCTTCGACGTCCGCGTGGGAGCCATCGGAAGCTTTGTTTACAATCATTTCGGGCTCAATGTGCTGGGGACGCCCGGGCTGTTCTCTTCCGTTTATGTGTGGAGCGGCGTATGGCAGACGGTGGGCTACGGCGCCATCATCTACATCGCGGCGCTCGCGGGAGTGGATATGGAGCAGCATGAAGCGGCGATCATCGACGGCGCGACCCTGCTGCAGAGGATCCGCTACGTGGATCTTCCGGCGATCATGCCCACCGCGGTGATCATGCTGATCCTGGAGACCGGACGGATCCTGAACATGGGATATGAAAAGATCCTCGCCATGCAGAACCAGAACAACCTGTCCATGTCGGAGGTCATTCCCACCTATGCCTACAAGGTGTCGCTGGTGTCGAGCTTCCCGGATTATTCCTACGCGACGGCGATCGGCCTGTTCCAGTCGGCAGTAGGGCTGATCATGATCCTTCTGTCGAACGCGATCGCGAAGAAAATGACCGGCGATGGATTCATCTAAGGGGAAAGGGAAAGAAATGAAGAAAAAGAAAATCTCACAGGACAAGGTGGTCTATGCTGTCAATTATGTGCTGCTGTGCCTCCTGATGATCGCCGTATTATATCCGCTGATCTATATCGTGAGCTGTTCCTTCAGCTCCGGCGACGCGCTGATGGCAGGCCGGGTCAAGCTCCTGCCGGTGGAGTTCACGCTGCTCAGCTATAAGACAGTATTCGAATATGAAAGCATCTGGACCGGCTATCTGAATTCCATCATCTATACGGTGGTTGGGACGGTGATCAGCATTGTGCTGACGATCCTTGCGGCCTACCCGCTCTCCCGGGATGATTTCCGGGGCGGAAATATATTGATGAAGCTGTTTCTGTTCACCATGCTGTTCAGCGGCGGGCTGGTGCCCACGTACCTGCTGGTGAAAAACCTGGGTCTCGTGGATACCATGTGGGCGGTGGTGCTTCCCACGGCGGTCAACGCCTATAACATGATCGTAGCGAGGACCTTCTTCCGCCAGACGATCCCGAAGGATCTGCAGGAGGCGGCGGAGCTGGACGGCTGCTCCGATTTCAAATTTTTTACCAAGATCGTGATCCCGCTGTCCACGCCCATCATCGCGGTACTCTGTCTCTGGGTGGCGATCGCGCTGTGGAACGGGTATTTCAATCCCCTGATCTACATCAATTCGGAGGATAAATATCCGCTGCAGCTGATCTTAAGAAGGATCCTTCTGATGGCGCAGGTGGATTTCGGAAACTCCGCCGTGGATCCCAGAGTGGTGATGGAGAACCAGTATTTAAGCCAGATGCTCCGCTACGGAACGATCATCATCAGCAGCCTGCCTCTGATGCTTATCTATCCTTTTGTGCAGAAGTATTTTGTAAAGGGCGTCATGATCGGCGCGGTGAAGGGCTGATGCTGCAGTTGTTATAAAACCGGGCACTGCCCGTGGTTTATAAATCTATTTCAAAAAAAGGAGGAAGAAAAAGTGAAAAAGAAGACATTACTCAGAAAGAGGCTGCTTCCCGCCGTTATGGCGGCAGTCATGGGCGCTTCTCTTCTGGCAGGCTGCGGCGGCGGAAACGCTTCCACCGACACGGCTTCGACCGGAGGAACCGCTGCGGCAGACGACGGCGCGGCCGCGGCAGACAGCGGCGATCCGTTTGATTTCGAGTCCGTGAGCGACGTGACCTTCCCCCTGAAGGAAAAGCTGACGTTGGACGTATTCGTATACGCGTCCCTGACCGGCGGCGGAACCTATCAGGACAACTATGTGACGGACTGGATCGAGGAGCAGACGAACATCCATCTGAACTTCGTCTATGACGTGGACGGCGACGACGCGAAGACCAAGCTGAACCTGGTCATGACGGATCCCAACAACCTGCCCGACCTGTTCCTGGCCACCGGCTGGACCAAGACGGAGCTGCAGAATTACGGACAGCAGGGCCTGATCATCCCGCTGAACGACCTGCTGGAGGACGCGCCCAACTGGAACGCGATGAACGAGGAAAGCCCGCTGAGAAAGGCCGACCTTGTCATGCCTGACGGCAACATCTATACCTACGGCGACAACAATGAATGCTTCCACTGCCGTTACCAGAACAGAATGTACATCTACATGCCCTGGGTGGAGAAGCTGAATGACGGCAAGATCCCGGAGACCACGGAAGAGCTGTATGAGTTTTTGAAGAAGGTGAAGACCGAGGATCCCAACGGAAACGGCATCGCGGACGAGATCCCCATGACCGGATACATCGGCGGCTGGGCCTCCGATCCCACCGTATGGATGATCAATTCCTTCGTACAGTGCAACAACCCTCTGAGCAACACGAACCCCACCGTCGCGGCAGGCCTTGTGGTGAACGAAGAGGGCAAGATCGAATACTCTGTAATGAAGGACGAATACAGGGACGCGCTCGCCTACATCAACAAGCTGTATGAGGAAGGCCTGCTGGATCCCCAGACCTTCACCCAGGACGCGACCCAGTTCGCGGCGACGCTGAAGAACGAGACCCCTCTGGTAGCGGTTTATCCGGGCGGCGGTCCGCAGATTGATGATGAATTCTGGGCGAACCAGCCTGGTGTGTGGCAGGATTGGGAGATCTTCTGCCCGGTGGAAGGCCCTGACGGCGTGAGACTGGCAGCCATGAATCTGGACAACTACTTCGCTATGGGTATCGGCAGTATTTCTTCTACCTGTGAATATCCGGAGATCGTAGTCGCCTTGTTAGACTTCCTGGCAAGTGAGGAAGCAAATTATGTGCAGTCCTGGGGACCGGAAGGCCTTGGATGGCAGTATACCAATGAGGGAA
>DWUW01000345.1 GCA_019120525.1 Candidatus Eisenbergiella stercorigallinarum
TTTTCATAGAGATACTGGATCCGCTTTTTCATGGCGGTATACTGTCTTTCCTCTTTCGCCTTTGCCGCGTCATAATCCTTCTGCGCCTGGCCGATCTGTTCCTCTGTATCGGCGATCTCCTCCTCCATCAGTTCGACGCTGACCATGATCTCCGCGATCTGGCCCGTCAGCTCGCCGATCTGGGCGTCCACATCCTCTTTCTCTCCGGACAGGTCGCTGATCTGGTCGTTCAGGGCGTCCAGTTCGCTCTGTGTGCTGTTTTTCTGGCTTTCCTTTTCCTGTCTCTGCTTTTTCAGCTCGCTGCTGCTGGTCGCGTACACCGGCTGAACCGATAGGGCCGCGGTCATCAGAGCCAAAAACAGGCTGAAAAGTTTCTTTCGCATATCCTGTCCCTTCTTTATCGCAATATGTGTATGACAGTCCCAAATCTGAAAGCGCCTCGAAGGCCCGGTACTCCGGCCTTCGGGGAAACGGAATTACAGGTCGCAGTTCTTCACGGTTCTGGGGAACGGGATCACGTCCCGGATATTTCCCATGCCGGTCAGGTACATGACGCAGCGTTCAAACCCAAGCCCGAAGCCGGCGTGGCGGGCAGAGCCGTAGCGGCGCAGATCCAGGTAAAACTCGTAATCCTCCCGGTTCAGCCCAAGCTCGTCCATCCTCTTTTCCAGAAGCTCCAGCTTATCCTCTCTCTGGCTTCCGCCGATGATCTCGCCGATGCCGGGCACCAGGCAGTCCATGGCGGCAACGGTCTTTCCGTCCTCGTTCAGCTTCATATAGAAGGCCTTGATCTCCTTCGGATAATCCGTCACGAACACCGGGCGCTTGAATTCCTTTTCGGTCAGGAAACGCTCGTGCTCTGTCTGCAGGTCGCTGCCCCAGTGTACTTTATATTCAAATTCATCGTTGTGCTTTTCCAGGATCCTGATGGCCTCGGTATAGGTCACATGGCCAAAATCAGAGTTCAGTACGTGCTGAAGCCGCTCGATCAGGCCCTTATCCACGAACTGGTTGAAAAACGCCATCTCCTCCGGCGCGTTCTCCAGCACATAGCGGATGATATATTTCAGCATGCTTTCCGCCAGGATCATGTCGTCCTTCAGGTCGGCGAAGCACATCTCCGGCTCGATCATCCAGAACTCGGCAGCGTGGCGGGTGGTGTTGGAATTTTCCGCGCGGAAGGTAGGGCCGAAGGTGTAGACATTCCGGAAGGCAAAGGCATAGGTCTCCGCATCCAGCTGGCCGCTCACCGTCAGGTTGGTGGGCTTTCCGAAGAAGTCCTGGCTGTAGTCCACTTTTCCGTCCGCCGTCTTCGGCACGTTCGCAAGATCCATAGTGGTCACCTGGAACATCTCTCCCGCGCCTTCGCAGTCGCTTCCGGTGATCAGAGGGGTATGCACGTAAACGAAGCCCCTCTCCTGGAAGAAGCGGTGGATGGCGTAAGCCGCAAGGGAACGGACACGGAATACCGCCTGGAAGGTGTTGGTCCTCGCCCGCAGATGGGAAATGGTGCGCAGGTATTCGAAGCTGTGGCGCTTCTTCTGAAGCGGATAATCGGACGGGGACGCGCCCTCCACCACGACCTCCTGTGCCTGCATTTCAATGGGCTGCTTCGCGCCCGGGGTCTCCACGATGGTTCCGGTCACGATGACCGCAGCTCCCACGCCGATTTTCGCGATGGAGGAAAAGTCAGCCATTTGATCGGAATAAACCACCTGCAGCGGCTCAAAAAAGCTGCCATCGTTTACCACCAGGAAGCCGAAGGTTTTGGAATCCCGGTTGCTCCTTACCCAGCCGCCGACCGTCACGGTTTTTCCGGCGTAGCTTCCTTTTTCTCTGAACAGATCTCTGATATTTGTCAGTTCCATTGTCATAAACCCCTTTTTCTGCCGTTACCGGCCATATTTTTTCTGTCGTTTCAGGCCTTATTCAGCGGCCTGCGCGCTTTCTGTCTCTTCGGCTTCCGTTCCCGCCGCTTCCGGCTGCGCGGTTTCCGTCTCTTCGGCTTCCGTTCCCGCCGCTTCCGTCTCCGGCTCCACATCCACTATCTCCGCGTTTTCCAGGAGGAAATCCAGGACCTTCTCCGTGAGCATGTATTCCCGGTATCCTTCCACGTCCAGAGCCTCCCGGTAAGCGTCTGCGTCCTCGTAGCCCATGGAAACGGCATTGGCCTCAATCTCTTCATCCAGCTCTCCGTCCGTCACCTCTATGCCCTCCGCTTCCGCGACGGCCTGCATGGTGATGAGCTGCTTTGCCGCGTCCCCGGCTGACTCCCGGACAGCCTCTTCAGAAGTGCCGTTCAGGCTGAGGAAGGTTTCCAGATCGTATCCGTACATGGATGCGTAATAATTCATATTGTCGATGAGCCTGCCGTAATAGCGGTCCGTCATATCCTCCGGAGGATCCTGCAGCTTGGCGTTGTTCATGACCGTCTCCAGGACGGCCACCTCGGCCTCCGCGTCATGGTTTGCCTGCTGCTCTTCCATCAGCAGGTCATAGGCGTACTGCCGGTATTCCTCCACCGTTTCCGCGCCCACGCCAAGGCCCTGGACGAATTCGTCCGTCAGCTCGGGAAGGGTCTCCACGCTGATGCTATTCACGGTGACGGTGAACACCGCGTCCTTTCCCGCCACATCCGTTCCGTGGTAATCCTCAGGGAAGGTCACGGCAACGTCACGGGTCTCGCCCGTCTCGGCTCCGATCAGCCCATCCTCAAAGCCGTCGATGAAGGAGCCTGAGCCGATGGCAAGATCATACCCCTGTGCCGTGCCTCCGTCAAAGGCCACGCCGTCGATCTTTCCTTCATAATCGATATTGACGATATCTCCCTCCTGTACGGGACGGTCCGTCACCTGCGTGGTAAGCATGTTGCTCTGCAGCACATAATCGATATAGCTGTCCAGATATTCATCCGTCACAACGGCAGCGTCCACGGACACCTTCACGCCCTTATATTCGCCAAGCGTCACATAATCCGATACGGTGATCCCGCTCAGGTACGCCTCCGGGCCATAGTCCTCCATCCCCGCGTCGGTTCCTTCTTCCGCCGCGCTTTCTCCGGCGCTTTCCTGGGCCGTCTCCGCCGGATCCGTCTCCGCTTTGCCGCAGCCGACGGCAAAAGTGCCAAAAAGCGCCGCGCAGGCCGCAGCCAGCGCCGCTTTCCTGATCCATTTTTCCATCTCCTCTTTTTTCCTTTCTGCCGCCGGGCGGCGGCTCCTTTCTCTTCTTCCCGCCGCCCTCCGGCAGCGTTTTTATCCCGCGTATCACATTGCTTTCTGAAAGGACTGTCCTTTATTGTAGCATATTTTTTTCTCCCGTGAAACCCTTTTATTCTCTATCCCTTGCCTGGTCCGCGAAATTCTGTTACAATGTGTTTGATTTCAGTCAGGACCCGCAGGAGCCTGCAAAACATCAAAGGAAAAATGCCGCCTGGGCGGCAGGAAAAGAGGAGGTCGCTTCGTGAATCCCGTAACAATCGTACTATTGGTCATTCTGGCCGTATTGATCATCGCCGTGGTGGCGCTGTATTTTTTCGGCAAAAAAGCGCAGAAAAAGCAGGAAGAACAGCAGCAGCAGATTGAAGCGTATAAGCAGACTGTATCGATGCTGATCATAGACAAGAAAAGGATGAAGCTGAAGGACGCCGGGCTTCCCGATATTGTGATGGCACAGACGCCGAAGCTGCTGCGCCGGGCAAAGCTTCCTATTGTAAAGGCCAAGATCGGCCCGCAGATCATGACGCTGGTCTGCGAGGAAAGCATTTTCGATTCCGTGCCGGTGAAGAAAGAGGTCAAGGCCACGGTGAGCGGCATCTATATCACCGCGGTCAAAGGACTTCATGGAAACACCCTTGCCAGGCCCGCCCAAAAGAAAAAGAGCTGGTTCAAGCGCCAGGTGGAAAAGCTTCAGGAAAAGGCAGGAGCGAAGCCGCTGAAATAAGGACTTCGGCCGCAGACCATTCGTCGTCTGCGGCTCTTTTTTTCAGAAGAGACACGCAAAGAGAAAGGAGTCGCCATGTTCAAGGATCTGGTTATGAAAAACAGAAGCTTCCGCGGCTATGATGAAACGCGGAAACTCACGGAGGAGGAGCTGCTGGAGCTTGTGGACCTCACCCGCTATACGGCGTCCAGCGCCAATGCGCAGCCGTTAAAATATCACATCGCTTATGAAAAGGAAGAGGTGGACGCCATCCAGGCCCTGACGAAGTGGGCCGCCGCCCTCCCGCAGCTTTCGCTTCCCTATCCGGGCCAATGTCCCACCGGCTTTATCGTGATCTGCCTGGACAAAAGCATCGCGCCGAATGAAACCGCCTTCTTACGGGACGTAGGGATCGCCGCGCAGACCATCCTTCTGGCCGCGGCGGAAAAGGGCCTGGGCGGATGCATGATCGGAAATTTCAACCGGGCCGCGCTGAAGGAGCTGATTCAGCTTCCTGAAAACGTAGAGCCCAATCTCGTGGTCGCCATCGGAAAGCCCGCGGAGAAGGTCGTCCTCACGGAGGCGGGTGCCGACGGAAATACGCGCTATTACAGAGACGAAACGGGGACGGTGCATTTCGTTCCCAAGCGCGCGCTGAAGGATATTTTGTTGTAAAAAGTGCAGGCCGGGCAGCTTCCATCACAGCTCTTTCAGCAGGAAAGCCATATAGAGGGGGAGCGTAAGAAGCTGTCCGTCGCGTCCCACATTACTGTCTCCCAGCTTGATCGCGTGGCTGACATGATATTTTTCAGGATGGCGCAGGATCGTTCTGGTGCTTTTCGTATTTCCGGTGGCTGCTTTGACCTCCACCAGAGTGCATTGCCCTTTATAACGGATCACAAAGTCCACCTCCAAACCGCTGTCTTTATGGAAGTAGTAGAGTTTTCGTCCCATCTTGCCGAAAATATCAGCAATCAGGTTTTCAAAGATCGCCCCTTTATAGCCATGGAGGTTTCCTCTCAGGATGTCATACTGTGTGCCGTCCTCCAGCATGCTGACAAAAAGGCCGCAGTCGCTCATATACACCTTGAATACATCCTCTTTGGCATTTCCATCCAGAGGCAGTTCCGTAATGTTCAGATTGTAGCAGCGGACAATATCCCTCTGGATCTGCAGCACTTCGTCCATCCGCTTTGTGTCCACAAAGGTCTGCACGGCGTCCGGCATGCCGCCGACAACCGCGTATTGCAGAAGCAGCTGTCTCATGCGGCTGTGCAGAGCCTCCGGAACAGGCATTTCCTTTTCCAGACATTTCTTCAGCCGGCAGGGAACCGGTTCCGATCACGTCGTAACGCCCATCCGTCCGAAAAAATTTCAGCGCGGTCCTGGCTTCCGGGCATTCCTGAATCTCGTCCAGAATCAGGACTGTGCTGCCGCTCTCAAATACCGCTTCCCTTCCCAGAAGAGCGGACAGCATCATCACGATTGTATCCACATCCAGGGCCCCGGCAAATACGGAAGCATAGTCCGGGTTTTCATAAAAAAATATAATTTTTTCAAATGACTTTTTTCTATTGTATGACAGTTTTTTAAATAACTTTTGTTGTTAATCATCAACTTTTCCAAGCGACTTTCGTCATAAAATATTAACTTTTTCGTGTTCCGCAGTCCGCTCCGTCAATGCGCAGAAAAAAAATTGACTTCGCCGGCACGTCGGACCGGACAGAAAAGCAGAAAAAGAAAAGCGTCAATGATCGCCCCCACCCGCAAAAACGAATCGGAACCGGCGCGCTTATCACGCGCCGGTTCCGGCTGTATCTGGTCACTTTCCTTCTTTCATTTATACAATGCCGCAGGCTCAGTCCTCATCCACGCAGAAGGTGTATTCGCCTGCTCCCACCTCTTTTTCCTTCCCGTCGATCACGATCACGGAAGGGGACGGGGTGATGATCTCATAGCGTACCTTTTTCTGTCCGTTCTCTTCGATATGGCTCCAGGCGGAACGGACCAGGCCGTGTCTGGTCTCCAGGGAAACCGCAAGCCACTCCAGCCTTCCGTCCGGCTTCGGGGCGATACGCACCTTCGCGAAACCGGGCTCCTCCGGTTTGATCCCGGCGGCTTCCTCGTAAATCCAGTCTGCCACCGCGCCGTAGGCGTAATGGTTGAAGGAATTCATGTCCGCGCTCCAGAAATCTCCGTTTTCCATGATGCCGTCCCAGTGCTCCCACACGGTGGTCGCGCCCTTCGTTACCGGATAGAGCCAGGAAGGATATTCGGTGCGCAGAAGGAGGGTGTAGGCCAGGTCGGTGTGGCCGTAGCTGCTCAGCACATGGAGCAGGTAAGGCGTCCCCACAAAACCGGTCTGCAGCTTCTTCCCATCCGCGATCACCTTTTCCGCCAGCTGGTCCGCTGTCTTCTGCTTATCTTCCGCCAGGCCGAAATGAACGGCAAGCACCAGCTCGGTCTGCGTCCTGTAATCCGTAAAGGTTTTGCGGAAGGTTTTCACGATATTGTCATACAGCGCTTCATATTCGCCCACATCCTCGCCCAGGACCTTTCCGGCCTTCACCACCAGCGAAGTGGAATGGGCATAGAAGGCGGAGGCGATGAAGTCCGCCCGGGAAGAACCCTTATAGCTTCCCACCGGAGCGTCCAAGCCAAGCCAGTCCTCATAATGGTTTCCGCCCGTCCACAGGTATTCGTCCTTCGTGGCAGCGGTGATGAAGCCGACATATTTTTTCATACAGTCGAACTGCTGGCGCAGGATAGCCGGGTTTCCATAGGTCATGTAGATCTGCCAGGGGCAGATGGTGGCCGCGTCGTCCCAGGCGGCGCTTCCGCTTCCCACGCTGCAGGCAGGGATCACATGCGGGATGGAGCCGTCCGCGCACTGGTCGGCAGCCATATCGGAAAGCCATTTGGTGAAGAATTTTTCCACATCATAATTATAGGAAGCGGTTTTCACAAAGGCCTGCGCGTCTCCCGTCCAGCCGAGGCGCTCGTCCCGCTGCGGGCAGTCCGTGGGCACATCCAGGAAGTTGCCCCTCTGGCCCCAGATGATGTTGGAAAACAGGCGGTTCAGAAGCGGGTTGGAACTGGAGATCCGTCCCGTGCGCTTCATATGGGAATGCACCGCGACCGCCGTAAACTGCTCCGGCACAGGCGTTCCGGGGAAGCTGTCCAGGCGGATGAACCGGAAGCCGAAAAAGGTCATATGAGGCTGGTACGTCTGTACGCCGTCCTTACAGGTATAGGAGATCTTCGCCTTCGCGCTGCGGTAATTGGCGTTATAGAAGTTTCCTTCCTTATCCAGCACCTCGCCGTGGGAGATTTCCACCATATCGCCGGCTTTCGCGTCCACGGTGAAGCGCACATAGCCCGTCACCTCCTGGCCGAAGTCCACCACCGTCTCCCCCTTCGGGGTGGTGAATACGCGCTCCGCCGCCACATATTCCTCTTCCCTCGTCTCTTCTCCCTGCTGCAAGATCAGATTCTGCGTCCCCTGGTCCAGGCAGACCACAGGCTGCGTTTCTTTTGCTTCAAAGGAAGCGTCGAAGGTCTCCCCGTCATAAATCTCGCTGAAACGGACCTGGCTCTCCTTCGCCGTCCAGCTCTCGTCCGTGGCGACCACCTTCCGGGAACCGTCCGCTCCGGTCAGGACAAGCTGGGCGATCAGGCCGGCTGGGGCGTTCGCCCGTCCATCCCTTTCCCCTTCATTGGCCCAGCCAGGGATCGGGCTTCGATACCATCCCTTTCCCACGGTCACCTCCAGCCTGTTTTCTTCCGCCAGAAGCGCCGTCACGTCATAGGCCTGATACTGGAGTCTCTTCTCATAGGAAGTCCAGCCGGGGGCGAGCACGTATTCCCCCACCCTTTTCCCGTTCAGGAAAGCCTCATAAACGCCCATAGCGGTGATGAAAAGCTCCGCCTTCGCGATCTTCCCCTCCGTCTGGAACGCTTTTTCATACGCCGGGCACACATCTCCCATTTCCCGTGCCGGCGCGATCCATTTTGCACTCCATTCCATAGTAAAAACCACCTTTCCGCCGCCTGCCGCGGCTCTCTTTTTTGTTTTTCCGCGGCGCGGGCCGCGCCCGGGCATATCCTGCCCGCGGCCCGCGCCGGCCTTTTCTTCCTACAGGCTGATCCTGCTGCGGATATTCCGGTACTGCATCGGCGTCATGCTGTAGCGCTCCCGGAAATTCCGGTAAAAGCAGCTGATGTCCGCATAGCCCACAGCGGCGGCTACCTCCTCGATGCTGCAGGAAGAATTCTCAAGCATCTGCACAGCCTGCTTCATCCGGAACTCCTTCAACAGAAAGCGGAAGGTTTTCCCCGTTTCCCGGCGGATATAGCGGCTCAGATAGCCTTCGCTCCTTCCGAAACACCTCGCCAGCTCCGGCAGCGTCACCGTGGCGTAGTTCTCCCGGATAAAACGGATCATCTCCGGAAGGGCCGCATCCGTCTCGCTCAGATGTCCCACGCTTTCCATCTCTCCGGAGTGCTCCTTCAGAGCCATGCCGAACAGGAGCATCACATAGCCTTTCATCACCAGGTTCTTCCCGGCCCGGCTTCCCGCCCTGTCCAGAAGCCCTTCCGCGCACATTTCCCGCACCAGCTCCCGCAGCCTTTCGTCACGTCCGCAGCGCACCAGAAGCGCCCGTTCGTTTCCCTTGCTGTAAAGCATCTGCCAGAAAAAATCGGAGATATCGTCGTTTTCCATCAGCAGGCTGTAAAAAGCCTCCCCGAAGGTACTGCGCTTGATGATGATGTTCACCGTCACCGCGCCTTCCTCTGCGGAAAAAACAGCCTGGCTCACCTCCGGCGGGATAATGACGAAATCCCCTTCCTCCATCCAAAACCGCCTGTCCTGTCCTCTCTCCCTCAGGTAAAAGAAAAAGCCTTTCCGCAGGGCGCAGACGATCTTAATGAACTTCAGGCTGTGATAAAATGGCGGCACATACCGGTCATGGAGCAGAACGGAAACCTCCATCCGCTCCTCCGGGAAACAATCCTGCTCGGTCAGAAGATTCCCCATAAAAAACGGCGCGCTTTCCTGAAGCGGCGTCTCTTTTTCCGTTCTCCGGAATCGTTCCACGAATTCCTCCCAGTTCCATACCACCTCCTGAAAGGCCTCCGGATTGATCCCGTAAAGGCGCTTCGCTTCTTTCTCATACTCCCTCAGCCTTGCAAGATCCCGTTCCACACCCGTATGATCCATTCCGCCTCCCCTCTGCGCAGACTGCCTGCCGACACGTATGCTGTCTCTTTCATCCGCGTTTCCCTCAGCATGAGAGCCGTCTTCCCATCTGCAGCTTTACCGAA
>DWUW01000346.1 GCA_019120525.1 Candidatus Eisenbergiella stercorigallinarum
GGAAAACAGCCTTTCTCCCGAAAAGCAGCAGGAGCTTCTGAAATTTCTCGAGGAGTCCATGCGCTTCTACGGCTGCCAGTTCATCATCGCCACCCACTCCCCCTTCCTGCTGTCCATGAAAGGGGCGAAAATCTATGATCTGGACGAGGAGCCCGTTGACGTAAAGCGCTGGTATGAGCTGGAAAACGTCCGGGCGTACTATGAATTTTTCAAAAAGCATGAGGGGGAATTCCGTTAGAACTTCCAGGGCAGTCATACAAGGGGCATATGACTGCCCTGTCGTCCATGGCTCATGCGCGAGCCACGCCAATACAGCGTCCGGGCCAACTCTCCGCGCAATGCCGTTTGGCGCGCTCTTTCCGGTTTATTTCCGTTCCTTCGGCTTCGCCTCCTGATCCAGGCGCATGGTGAGGGAGATCCGCTTCTTCGCCACATCCACATCCAGAACCTTCACGTCCACCACGTCTCCCACGCTGACCGCCTCCAGCGGATGCTTAATGAAACGGTCTGTGATCTGAGAAATGTGAACCAGGCCGTCCTGATGCACGCCGATATCCACGAAAGCGCCGAAATCGATGACGTTCCTCACGGTTCCCTTCAGGATCATGCCGGGCTTTAAATCCTTCATATCCAGCACGTCGCTTCTTAAAACCGGAGCGGGCATGTCCTCTCTGGGGTCTCTGGCGGGCTTCTCCAGTTCCTTCAGGATATCGGTCAGGGTGATCTCACCGATGCCAAGCTCCTGCGCCAGCTTCGCCTTATCGCCGGCCCTGCGCTCCAGGCCGGAGACGGAGAGTCCGGAAGCGTTTTCCGGTCCGTGCCCGGGCTGCTCCGTCTGCTTTTTCGCCTGCTTTCCGGCATCCTGCCGCGCTGCCTGCTTCTTCTCGTTCTGTCCGCCTTCTTCCAGGGAAATGCCTCCCATGGCCGCCGCGAGAGCCCGGCCCATGGCGGTGTTCGTGTTGCGGATCACCATCCGGCTTCCCTTTCTGTCAGAGCCGTTCTGTGCGGATCCTCTTCCGCCCTGTCCTGCGGCATTGCCGGTCCCGCCGGAAGCATTGCCGGTTCCGCCGGAGGCTGCCCCGCCCTTCGCATCGGTTCCGGCGCCCGCTCCGGCCGCCGTCCGTAAGCCGCTCTTTCCGTTCTTCTTCGCTGCGGCCGCCTGCGCCTGCAGCTTCTTCACATCCTCCAGCGTCATGTCCAGATGTTTCAGAAGCTTCATGGTCGCCTCGTAGGATTCCGGATGCACGCTGGTGGCGTCCAGAGGATTCTCCCCGTCCTGGATGCGAAGGAAGCCCGCGCACTGCTCAAAGGCCTTCGGCCCCAGCTTGGGCACTTTCAGAAGCTGTTTCCGGCTGGTGAATCTGCCGTTGGCTTCTCTGTACTCCACGATACTTTTCGCGATGGTCTTTGTGATTCCCGAAATATATTCCAGCAGAGACGCGGAGGCCGTATTCAGATCCACGCCCACCCGGTTCACGCAGTCCTCCACCACGCCCTCCAGGGCCTCCGACAGCTTCTTCTGGTTCATGTCATGCTGGTACTGGCCCACGCCGATGGACTTGGGATCGATCTTTACCAGCTCAGCCAGCGGATCCTGCAGCCGTCTCGCGATGGAAGCCGCGCTTCTCTGTCCCACGTCAAAATTGGGGAATTCCTCCGTGGCAAGCTTACTCGCGGAATAGACGGAAGCGCCCGCTTCATTGACGATCACATACTGCACGGGGGTGGGAAGCTCCTTGATCAGCTCCACGATCACCTGCTCGGACTCTCTTGAGGCGGTTCCGTTTCCCACGGAGATCAGAGACACATGATATTTCGCGATCAGGCGCTTCAGCTCTCTTTTCGCCTCCTCCACTTTATTCTGAGGGGCCGTCGGGTAGATCACCTTCGTATCCAGCACCTTTCCCGTCTCGTCCACCACCGCCAGCTTGCAGCCGGTACGGAAGGCCGGATCCCAGCCAAGCACCACGCGGCCCGCGATGGGCGGCTGCATGAGAAGCTGCTCCAGATTCTTTCCGAATACGGAGATCGCGCCGTCCTCCGCCTTCTCGGTCAGATCGTTTCGGATCTCCCGTTCAATGGCAGGCGCGATCAGCCGGCTGTAGCTGTCCGCGATCACCTCTTTCAGGACCGGCTCCGTGACGCTGTTCTGCCTGGTGATGACCTTTTTGGCCAGATAGGAAAGGATCCTCTCCTCGGGAGCCTCCACCTTAACGGTGAGAAACTTCTCCTTTTCCCCGCGGTTTAAGGCCAGGATCCGGTGCCCCGCCGTCTTTTTCAGCGGCTCCTCATAATTGTAATAGGTCTCGTAAACACTGGCTGCCTTCTCGTCCTTCGCCGTGCTGGTGAGCTTTCCTTCCTCAAAGGTGAGATTCCGGATGAAGATCCGGTAATCCGCCTCGTCGGAGATCATTTCCGCGATGATATCCTTCGCGCCCTGGATGGCCTCCGCCGCGCTCCCCACTCCCTTTTCTTCGTCCACGTACGCCGCCGCGCTCTCCTCAAGCGGCAGGTCCGTCTCCTGCGCAAGAATGAGCTGCGCAAGGCCGTCCAGCCCTTTTTCCTTCGCCACGCTGGCGCGGGTCTTCCGCTTCGGCCGGTAGGGAC
>DWUW01000034.1 GCA_019120525.1 Candidatus Eisenbergiella stercorigallinarum
GCACTTGGTTGGGAAGCTCCTGTAGTTGCCGCATGAGCCTCCAATTAAGCCCATATTTCGTGACCAAAGGTTTGTCAGGGATAGTTTGCGCTTTTTTGGCTACCCGAAGGGTTTGGTTTCACAGTAAAAAAGCAGCGGCCGGAGGGACTGTTCCCTTCGGCCGCCGCTTTTTTGTGTACTGCTTCATGTCTCCGCCGCTGTCCGGGTGCCGTCAGTTCCGGCTGCTCCCGGCCGCGCCGGGGTCACATGGCAGGCCCGTCGCCGCTCATATTGTTCAGCTCATTCTGCAGGAGCGCCCACGCGATAATGGAAAAGCCGAACAGGGTCAGCAGCAGATAGACCAGTCCGTTGTTCTGGGAAGAAAGCCCCCGCATCTGACGCGCCGCGTCGATCTTCTCCCCCGCCTTATACATCCAGTAAATCTGGTAGATGTTGCAGGTAATGATGGAAAAGATCACCACCAGGCCGCCGGAAGTATCGTCCTGTCTGCCTGAAACCGTATTCGTATCATTGGCAAGGCAGGCCAGCCAGTACAGGCCGTACAGGCCGCAGGTCACAAGCGACAGCAGGATACAGGCCACAATACTCCTTCTCTGAATCATACCAAAACCTCCCTCCTGTAATTTTTTTCATTCTACCACATCGGGCATCCTTCGCCAAGCGATATCACCGGCTTTCAAGAAAACTTCATTTTTTCATGGTAATTGTGTTATTTTAATGGTACAATAAGACTGGAACGGACAGCGGGCCGGGAGAAGCGTTCCGCGCCCGGACAGAGCTGTTTTCCGTTACCCTATCTTACAGGAGGAGTTTACATAATGGATCGTATTCAACTGAAAACTGACGCGAAAGACGCCATGAGAACAGCCAACCCCCATCCGGTGCTCGTCACCCTCATCTACATGGTGATCCTTTTCGCAGTGCAGGCAATCATCTCCACGTTTTCCGGTTTTTCCAGCCTGATCAGCGGCCTTCTCGGCGGTGATTCGGCAGGCGTGTTCGTCACGGGGATGCTTCTTTCCACCTTCCTGGTCTCCATCATCGCTTCCTTTGTCATCGCGTTCCTGGAGCTGGGCTTTGTGGGTTATACGCTTCGTGTCATCAACCGGCAGCCCGCCGGTATCAGCGACCTGTTCGCCTATGCCAGGCTGTTCCTGAAGGCCTGGGGCTTAAGCTTCATGATCGGCCTTTTTACCGGGCTGTGGTCCCTTCTTCTCTGGATCCCCGGCATCATCGCGGCCTACCGTTATTCCCAGGCCTATTATATCCTGGCGGAGAATCCGGACAAGGGCATCATGGAATGCATCCGCGAAAGCAAGGAAATGATGGTCGGCCATAAAATGGATAAATTTATCCTGGATCTGTCCTTTATTCCCTGGTTTCTGCTCACCGCAGTTACCTGCGGCCTTGCCGGCCTCTACGTCACGCCTTACACCTCCATAACCGACGCCGCCTTCTATAATTCCCTGCGTTATGGGAGAAGCTCCCAGGGATACAGCCAGAATCAGAACTATGGACAGAATTATGGCCAGGACCGGCAGCAGGGTTATGATCCCAACGCCGCGCAGAACGATTGGCAGCAGGGAGGCAACGGACAGGATGGAAATCAGAATTTCTGACCGTCACGGTAAAAAGCAGGAGAAAGAGATGACAGACATGCCCCTGTCCCCGGTCGGTCCGGAACATTTTCCCGAATCGGAGGAGCTGCCGGAGGGCGTCCGGACGGTCAGGCTGAAGGATGCTTACGGCTGTCATCTCCGGTTCCTGCCGAATGTGGTATATGCGGCCCGTTCCGGGATGGAGCTTCATCTGCAGCTGTTTCTTCCGGAGGATTCCCCGCAGGGAAAACGCTGGCCGCTGATTGTTTTTATACAGGGATCCGCCTGGTTCCGCCAGGATATTTTCGCAAGCCTTCAGGATATCGTCCGCATGGGCGAAAGAGGCTATGCGATGGCGATCGTGGAATACAGGCCCAGCGGCACGGCTCCGTTTCCTGCGCAGGTGCAGGACGCAAAAACCGCCATCCGTTTTCTGAAAAAACACGCCTCCGAGTATGGGATCGATGAAACCCGTGTGGCACTCTGGGGAGATTCCAGCGGCGGACACACCGCGCTCCTGGCCGGATTCACCGGAGATGATGCGCCGGACACTGACGATTCTGACAGGATAAGCGCATCCGTGCGGTGCATTGTGGACTGGTACGCGCCGACCGATATCGTGATGATGAACTACTATCCGAGCATTCAGGATCACTCCGCCCCGGACAGCCCGGAGGGAAGTCTGATCGGGAAAAAGAACGTGCTGGAAAACCGGGAGCTGGCGGACACCACTTCTCCCCTGCGCTATCTCTCCGCCGGGCGGCCGACGCCGCCGCTTCTGATCATGCATGGCGGCAGCGATATGCTCGTACCGTTTAATCAGAGCTGCAGGCTGTATGACCGGATGAAAGAGCTGGGAAAGGATGTGGAAATGATCAAATTTCTGGGAGCCGGACACGGCTACGGCGGCTTCCATTGCAGCCAGGCGCTGGATCTGATAGAAGAATTTTTGAAAAAACATCTGTAGACTGCCAAAAGGCGCAGTTCAAAAATCCGGATCGTGATCCGGTTCTGAAAGGAAAGAGGATGCCTCCTCCGTCAATCCAAAGACTGGACTTATGAGGGGCACCCTCTTTTTGGTTATGAAGGATCAGAAAATCTCACAGGCTTTTTTCAGTTGTTCCGTCAATCCATAGAGGAAACTTCTGATTTCCTTTATCTCCTTCTTCCCTCCTCTGCGGTAAGCCGCGATCCTGGCTGTGGGCGGAAGCGCCATCGGCACCAGTTCTCCCGCTTCCAGAAGATTCGCCACATATTCCGCCGCCTCCAGAAGCTCTTCGGCAGAAGCCTTCTTATTCAGCGCATCCTCTGCCATCCGAATGGCTTTATCCGCATGCCCTTCCTGATTGACATCGGGAAGAAGCGCCGTTTCACCCCGGTTTCTGAAAAATCCGAGAATGGCTGCCACAATGGAAGGATCTCTCACCGTACCGTCCGGATATACGATCCCATGTACATGCCCCCACTGGGATCCTTCTTCCTCTATCATCAGTTCAAACAGATACCACCCTATCTTATATTTATCTGCCATTTCCACCGCCATATCGTACGGATTGGAACGGCAGAGGCACCCCGTTTCATTGTTGATGACGGGTTTGCCGTATTTTTCTGACAGCTCCACAGCACGCTTGCAGGTTGCCTCCACCCGGCTTCTGGTTTCCAGATAATCATGGAAAATGATGATGTCCACCATTTCTCCCGTCCTGCTGTATTCCGTATCTTCTATAAAGGTATGCCCCACTCCCAACGCATTGACCGGGTCTTTCTGTCTGACAAAGGTGATGAAATGACGCACAAATTTCCAGACCATTTCATACCGTCTCTGTTTCTCCTCCTCGTCGTCCACGCTCAGGAGGAATCCGTGCCAGCTCGGTTCATTCATCACATCCCAGAACAGCAGGCCGGGATGACTGCCTACCGCCGAAATAATGTCGGCGACGTAGCGCTCTCCGATTTCCCAGTTTTCTTCAAAGAAACATCCCGGGATTGGAGAACAGGAATGGTCTTCTGCCATCCAGTAAGGCGTCTGCCCTTCCGTAAAATAAGGCATCAGCAGGATCGGCGTCGTAGTGATCCCGTGTTCCCACGCAATCTGCATGAAATCCTGCAGATTGGAGAGAAAAGCGGCAGGATTTCTTTTCCAGTCCTCCATCTTCATAAAAAGCCTGCAACTGTTCAGTGTGAGCCGTTTCGCATAGCCCATATTTTTCACTTCCGTGTCATGCCTGTAGCTGTCGAGCGACGCAAGAGAATGATTGAATCCTTTGATATGACTGTAATCCTTCAGTGGTTTCATTTAACCCCTCCTTTTCTTCCTGCCGCGTCCTTTCTATCCGCCCGGCAGAAAATCCTTTGGCGGACCCGATCCCCTTTCGGGTCCGCCAAAAACAATTAGTATTCTGCTCCAATATCTTTTACTTCATCGTATGCAGCCTTCTTTTCCACATACTGGGAATCCGCCCATTCATCCAGCTGTTCCAGTCCCATGCTCTGCGCCGTGGACAGCATCTCCTGATACAGTGCGTTTGACTCTTCCGGAGTGGATGCCGTAATGATCTGCGCGCTCATATTGTTATAAAGCTCCACCAGATTGTTCATAATGGTCTGTTCCTCGGAATCCGCTCCCATACGAAGCATACCGATCACCGGGTTTGTTTCGGAAATTGCCGTTGCCGCCGCTCTGGCCTCAAACGTCTGTCCGCCTTCTCCATAGCTGGGAAGCGTATTCCTTACACCGTCATGATAGGTCCAGCCCCAGAATTTCATGCCGTCCGCTTCGTTCGGCGCCTCCCAGTCATAGTTCAGGATCGGATAGCTGTGTTCTTCATCCCAGTTCCAGTCCACGCCTTCTTCTCCCCACAGGGACAGGCACTGCCCTTCCTCACTGTACATAAATTTGAGGAAATTGTAGGCCGCGACCGGATCGGAACAGCTCTTTGGGACGAACAGGCCTCTCCATCCGGCAGATGTCTGCAGGTGCTTTGCTCCGGGCTGGTTTTTCACAATATCGACCAGCTGTACCAGGCCATAATCACATCCTGCTTCACTCAGCGTGATGCTCATCTCGTTGGCGGTATCGGAATACTTGGCAAGCGCAAACAGTCTTCCGGACGCCATATAGTCAGAATCATCGCTGTCAGACGTAAAGGCAAAATTTTCATCCGTCATATAGCCTTTGAGATACCAGTCGTTCATCAGAGCATAATAATCTTCCAGGACCGGATCCTCAATAAAGGCTTTGGCATGCCCGTCCACATCCAGAAAGCCTCCCACTGCCGCGTCCGATCCCAGCAGCATCTTGATGATTCCGTTTCCATGGGTATAATTATACATGAAAGGAACCACATCCGGATACTGCTCCTTTACCATGGCAAGCACCGCTTCAAAGTCGTCAAGATTATTAATCTCCGGGGAGCCGAGCGCTTCATAGATGTCGTCCCTGACCACCAGACCTGTCGTCTCGTAAACCGCTTTGGGATATTCTTTCATATAATAATCCGGAGAATATCCCGCCATAATGGTATAAAGATTTCCATCGTCGGCGGTATTGACCAGTCTCAGGACCGGGTGTACGTCAAAAGATTCTTCCCCTGCCATCTGTGCCAGCTCATCCAGCGTATAACACATATCTGAGGTCTGCAGCCTGGCTATTTTGGCCGTATCGCTGGTCAGGATCAGATCGCCCAGATCGCCGGATGCGATCATCAGATTCAGCGCCGTACTGTCCGCGGCCGTCGATACCTCAAAGGTTACGCCTGTCTTTTCACTGATCTTTTCCGGAATCCTTCCCTCCCATACCGTATACGGCCACCAGGTTTCATCGTTAAAAAATTTCAGTGTGACCATTTCCCCGCTGCCGGTCTCCGATGCTGTTTCCTGTGCCGTTTCTGCCGTAGACGCCTCTGCTGCTTCTTCTGTAGTCTGAGAGGTTTCCGCTGGCGCTGTTCCGTCGGCAGAAGTATCTGTACTGCTTCCGCAGGCAGACAGCAGCATTGCCGATACCAGTCCAAAGCTGACAAGAGTTTTCAACATTTTCTTTCTCATAGTACCCTCCTTATACATGGTTTTATTAAAAGGCCTGTCCAGGCCTGATAACCCTTTTGCCGCTCTCTATTCTTTCACCGCTCCT
>DWUW01000035.1 GCA_019120525.1 Candidatus Eisenbergiella stercorigallinarum
GGATACGGGACTGTCCGTTTGTTGTGAGAAACGGGTCGTCCGAAAACAGAGAGAGGCTGATTGCCGGGCAGCTTCACTGTCTGAGCGGCATCCCACGGGGATACCGAAAGAAAAGACGCCGAAAGTCGGCGGACTTCTAAAATAGCACTTTTGGGCGTAAAAAGCAAGAATGAATCTGACAAAATTGACAGGGGATTTTTGTGCGTTTGTAACAGTTCAGCCTTCGGCAGAACTGTTACGGCATCCGGCCATTCCAATCGCTTCGGATGCTTTCTGCCGATACGTTTTCGTACGGTCTGCGCAGTAAATGCGCAGACCTGGCTGAACTGATACATGCGTTTTTCATAAGGCATATGGCGCACAGGGAAAGCTGAAGTGTAACGGCGTCTTTGACTTCATGGGCGGACTCTGCTATAGTGGGAAATAAAGTCAGATGGTTTATGCGGGAGGAATTTACTGCCGCCTGCGGCGGCCATACAGGAGGAAATGATGTTTCAGTATATTTTGTTTGATCTGGACGGGACGCTGACGGATCCCAAGCCGGGCATCACGGGCTGCGTGCAGTACGCGCTGCATGAGATGGGAATCGAGGAGCCGGATCTGGATAAGCTTGAGGTGTTTATCGGGCCGCCGCTGGCGGAAAGCTTCATGGAGTTTTACGGGATGGAGAGACGGCTTGCGGACCGGGCGGTGGAAAAGTACCGGGAGCGGTTTGCGGTGACGGGGATTTATGAAAACGAGCTGTACCCCGGCATGAAGGAGATGCTGGCTGCGCTGAAGGAGGCGGGCTGCCATCTCGCCGTGGCCTCCAGTAAGCCGGAGCCCTTTGTGAAGCGGATCCTGGAGCATTTTGAGATCGCGCGGTATTTTGATGTGGCGGTGGGAAGCGGACTGGACGGTTCCCTGGCACAGAAGGAGGACGTGGTGCGGGAGGCGCTCCGCCGGCTCGGAGAAAAGGCGGGAATGCCGGATACTGTGATGGTGGGAGACCGGAGGTATGACGTGACTGGCGCCCGGGCGCTGGGGCTTCGCTGTATCGGCGTATCCTTCGGCTACGCGCAGCCCGGGGAGCTGGAGGAAGCGGGAGCCTGGCGGATCGCGGATGATGTAGAAGAGCTGGGAAGGATCCTGCTGGAGGAAGCGTGAATAAGAAAAGGATCGGAGAGGAAAAAAGCAGAGAGGAAAAAGCAGGGATGGAAAGCGTGTGCCGGGCGGCCGGTCTTCTGATCGCAGCTCTGCTTGCTTACGAAGCAGGAAAGCTTTTGGGAGGCCTGTGCGCGCAGGTATTTTCCTGTTTTTGGGGCGGCCTGCGTGCCCGGCTGTTTCCGGGACTTTCCGGCGGTTTTTTGGATGCTTCAGGATGGGAAAACGGGCTGGAGGGCATTTTCATGCAGCTTGGGGGAGGGCTTCCTGTTTATCTGATCTGGAAAAGGGAAGGGAAGCGGGAAGGGAAAAGAGAACGGCAGTGTGATGTCGGAAAAGGCAGAGGTCTGTGGAGCCTGCTGCCTGGTGCCGCGGCGTGGGCGCTTGGGCTGAATCTGCTGCTTGCCCTGATCGGGCTCCCGGCTCTTTTTCCTGCCTTTCAGGAGACTGCGGCAGCGCAGGCGGCCATGCCCCTGGGGGCGGGAATCCTGCTTTACGGGATCGCGGCGCCGGTATCCGAGGAGCTTCTGTTCCGGGGGATCTTTTACCAGAAGGCAGAAGAGCTGTCCGGCAGGTGGAAAGCAGCCGCTCTGTTTTCCTCCCTGCTGTTCGGTGTCTACCACGGGAATCCGGTGCAGGGGATCTATGGCTTCCTGACCGGCATGGTCCTGTGCCTGGTGTATGAGAAAACGGGCAGGCTGTCCGCGGCGATGCTGTTTCACGGAGCGGGGAATCTGGCAGTGTATCTGCTGATCGACGCGGCAGGGCTGGGCAGCCGGCTGGCTCCGGCTGTTGCTGCGCCGCTGTGCGCGCTGCTTCTTGGAGCGGCGGCATTGTGTCTGAGGCGGCTCATCGGGAGAGACGGACCGCGGGAAACAGGCGGGAAGCTGTGAAAGGAAGGAAACAGAGAGATGCTAAGCAGAACGGATATCCGCAGGGAATGCCACCGCGTGACCTTCGGGAGGGGAGAAGAGCTGCAGCAAAGGGGCGCGGTCCGGCGGCTTACCTGGGAGAAAAAGAAGGAAGACGGCTTCGATGTGGTGCAGCTGGACGCTACGGTAAGCGGGAGCGGAGAGAAGCTGTATGAGGTGAAGATCAAGATTGACGAGGATTACCGGGAAATCCTGGGGTATGAGTGCGAATGCCCGGCCTTCTATTCCTATGCCGGGATGTGCAAGCATTGTGTGGCCGTCCTGCTGGATTATCTGGAAAAAAGAGGCGGAGACGGGAGAACGAAAAAAACCCTGGCCTGGTATGGGGTCCCGACGGCTTCCTCCGCGAGGGTGGAAAGCCGGAGCACCACCTTCGGGTTTGAGCTGCTGCTGGAGCAGTTCGTACAGCGGGACCGGGCGAATCTGACGCAGCGGGAGATTTTGGGAACGGTGCGTCTGGAGCCGTCTTTCTCTTTTTATGGGGAAAGCCTGAAGGTGACCTTCCGGATTGGAAGCCGGCGGCTGTATGTGGTGAAGAATCTGGGGGATTTCGTGAACGCGGTGGCGGGAAGCGCTTGGGTGAGCTACGGAAAGGAGCTCGCTTTCTACCATCATCCGGAGGCGTTCGCGCCGGAATACCGGCCGCTGGTGAATTTCCTGACCTTTACGCTGTTAAAGGGAAGCAGCTATATGGGAAATTATCTGTCCTCCATTTATAAGAAAGAGCTGGTGGTGAGCGCGGAGCTGGCGGACGGCTTCCTGGAAAGTGTGCGCGGCATCCCACTCCGGGAGGAGGGAACGGAACGGGAATGGAGGGTGGAGGATGGAGAACCCGGGCGGACGCTGGAGATCGAGTCCGAAGGAAACGGCGCGCTGGTCCGGCTGAAAAAGCTGCCCATGCTGACTGGAAGGCGGGGGATGTATTTCTGGGCGGACGGGAAGATCTTTTGCGTCAGCCGGGAACGGGGAGAGGAGATCCGGGAATTTCTTCTGTTCATGGACCGTTATGGGAAGAACGGACTGTATATCGCGCCGCCGGAGCTCCCCGCCTTCGTGCGGGACATGCTGCCGGTGCTTTCCGGACATTTCCGGGTAAAAACGAAGGACTTTGATCCGGAGCGTTTTCTTCCTCCCCGGGCGGGCTTTGCCCTGTATCTGGACGCGCCGCAGAGGGATCTTATCACCTGCTCTCTGTTTTCGGTGTATGGACAGGAGCGGTACAACCTGTTTGAGGATACTTCGTTTTCCGGACAGCGGGATACCTGGCGGGAGACGGAATTTTCCGGGCAGGTGTCGTCCTTTTTTACGGCCTTTGATCCGGACAGACATCAGATGGTGCTTTCCGGGGAGGCCGGGCTGTATGAGTTCCTCCATGAGGAACTGTACCGGCTGCAGGAGCTGGCGGCTGCCTTCGATGCGGAAATCTATATTTCGGATACGCTGAAGGGGATGCGGGTGCTGCCCTCTCCCCATGTGAGCGTGGGGATTTCCCTGTCGGGCGGGCTTCTGGAGCTGGAGCTTTCCTGTAAGGAGATGCCCCTTTCCGAGCTTGCCCAGATCCTGTCCCGGTATGACAGAAAGCGGAAATATTTCCGACTGAAGGACGGAAGCTTTGTGGATCTGTCCGATGAGGGTGTCCGTTCCCTTTCCGAGCTGGGAAGTGCCCTTATGCTGG
>DWUW01000036.1 GCA_019120525.1 Candidatus Eisenbergiella stercorigallinarum
TAAACAGACGCTCCCGGAAACGCGCGCTCGGGCCGCATTTCCGGGAGAGCTTCTTTTATTATTCCAGTTCGATCGTTCCGGGCGGTTTTGAAGTCAGGTCATACAAGACGCGGTTCACGCCCTTCACCTCATTGATGATCCGGTTCATTACGCGGGAAAGTACCGCGAAGGGAATCTCCGCCGCTTCCGCCGTCATAAAATCGGACGTGACCACGGCCCTTAACGCAACGGCATAATCATAGGTCCGTTCATCCCCCATTACGCCGACGGAACGCATGTTGGTGAGCGCGGCAAAATACTGTCCCAGCCCTTTATCAACCCCCGCCTTCGCAAGCTCCTCCCGATAGATGGCATCCGCATCCTGCACGATACGGACCTTGTCCGCGGTAACCTCTCCGACGATACGCACACCAAGACCCGGGCCCGGGAAAGGCTGACGGTATACCAGATATTCAGGAAGCCCCAGCTCCAGGCCTGCGCGGCGGACTTCATCCTTAAACAGCATGCGCAACGGTTCTATGATCTCCTTGAAATCCACATAATCAGGAAGGCCGCCCACATTGTGATGGGATTTGATCACAGCAGATTTCCCGAGGCCGCTTTCGATCACATCCGGATAGATCGTACCCTGCACCAGGAAATCCACTTTGCCGATCTTCTTTGCTTCCTCTTCAAAAACACGGATGAATTCCTCTCCGATGATCTTTCTTTTTTCTTCCGGCTCGGTCCGGCCGGCAAGCCTGGCATAAAAACGCTCCTGGGCATTGACACGGATGAAATTCAGGTCATACTGTCCTTCCGGGCCGAAAATTGCCTCTACCTCGTCGCCTTCGTTCTTACGGAGCAGGCCATGATCCACAAAAACACAGGTAAGCTGTCTGCCCACAGCCTTGGAAAGAAGCACCGCCGCCACGGAGGAGTCCACTCCTCCTGAGAGGGCGCAGAGGACTTTCCCGTTTCCCACCCTGCTGCGGATCTGCGCGACAGCAGTCTCAACAAAGGAATCCATCTTCCAGTCCCCTTTGCAGCCGCAGACCTTATATACGAAATTGGAAAGCATCTTCACGCCTTCCCTCGTGTGCATGACCTCTGGATGAAACTGCACCGCATACAGCCGCTTTTCCGCATTCTCCATGGCCGCCACAGGACAGACCGGAGTATGGGCCGTCACGCGGAAGCTTGCCGGAGCCTCGGCGATATAATCCGTATGGCTCATCCAGCAGATGGTTTTGGAAGATACTCCCTCGAACAACAAAGAGGATCCATCCACTTCTACCTCCGTTTTGCCGTACTCACTCACAGGCGCTGTAGTAACGGTCCCTCCGTTCATGTGAGCCATGAGCTGGGAGCCGTAGCAGATACCGAGGATCGGGATGCCAAGCTCATAAATCTCCCTGCTGCAGGTCGGGGAATCTTCCCCATACACACTGTTCGGCCCGCCTGTAAAAATAATACCCTTCGGGTTCATCTCCCGGATTTTCTCTATGCCCATCGTATGGGGATGCACTTCACAGTAAACGCTGCATTCCCGGACCCTGCGGGCGATCAGCTGATTATACTGCCCGCCGAAGTCCAGGACGATCACCATTTCTCTCTCCATATTTTCCTCCGTTCTCTGCTGTTACCGCCGGAAATACGACCTATTATAAAATAGGAACGCGTCATCTGTCAACGCCCGTCTCCTTATGGCTGTCATGCCGTTACTATTCAGTCAGGTCTGCGCATTTACTGCGCAGGCCGTACGAAAATGTACAGGGAAGAAGCATCCGGCCCATCGCGAAGCGATTGGAATGGCCGGATGCTGTTATTCTGCCTAAGGCTGAATTGTAACGTCATGCCTGCTGCCTCTGCATGGCTGTTTCCCATCTGTGTCCGCGGTAACGGATGGAGTAGCAGATGGCGCGGAAGATCCAGTCCACGATCATCGCCGCCCACACGCCAAGCAGGCCGAAATGGCACACATAAGTAAACAGATAAGCCGCGCCGATGCGGAAGAACCACATGGAGAAGATCGCCAGCACCATCGTCCAGATCACGTCGCCTGCGGAACGGAGGGTATTGGGAATGGTAAAGGCCGGTACCCAGAACAGGACCGTCATGACCGCATGGAAACGCATCACCTCGATCGCCATCTGAGAGGCCTCGGGTCCCAGATTATACAGCTTCACCAGGACCGGAACGCTGACAAACAGAATGAGCGACATGGCGGTTGTAAGCGCGATGGCGATCTTCATCATTTTTCTGGTATAGTACCTTGCCTGGCTGATCTCTCCCGCACCTACACAGACGGCAGATACGCTCACCAGCCCCAGATTGATGGCGGAGCCGAACAGGATGTTCCAGCTTGCCAGGGTGTTGCCCACCGCGTTGGCCGCGATCGCGGATGTCCCCATGGTGGAGACCACGCTGAGCACCAGGATCTTTCCCAACTGGAACATGCTGTTTTCCAGGCCGTTCGGAACAGCGATGAACAGGATCCTCTTGATCAGGACCGGATTGAAGCGGAAGCGTACCTGCCCGCAGAAATTGATGTCGCGGGAGGGATTGAACATCATCACCATGATCACGATGGCTCCCACATAACGGGAGATCGTGGTGGGGATAGCCGCGCCTGCCACACCCCATTTCAGGCCATAGATCAGAATGGTGTTCCCGATCAGGTTGACCGCGTTGATCAGAAGCGAGACCCACATGGTGACCCGGGCGTTGTTCATGGCGCGGAAAATGGCAGCGCAGGAATTGTACACCGCGAGGCCGGAGAAAGAGATTGCCGTAATGATCAGATAGGTTTTGGCCGCCTGCATGACATCGTCCTCGATCTGGCCGAACATGAGACGCAGCAGCCCGTCGTGAAAGGTAACGAAAATGATCGTGATCACCAGGGCGAGGCTGGTGGCGAACATCAGGATCTGCCAGGCCACCTTGCTGGCCTCTTCCTTGTGCTTCTGTCCCAGATAGTGTCCCGCAACCACAGCGCCGCCCGTTGCCAGGGCGGAAAAAACGTTGATAAGCAGGATGTTCACCGTATCCACCAGGGAAACTCCGGATACTGCGGCTTCTCCTGCCGCGGATACCATGATCGTGTCGGCCATGCCGACCGCGATCGCCAGCGTCTGTTCAATGATCAGCGGAATGATCAGCTTTTTCAGGTCTGCATTTGAATACAGCATCTTTCCCTTCTGTTCTTTTCCCTCCTGAAGCTTTTCCTCCCGCTTTTTTTCCTCCCGAATTGTTTCATCCCTCATCTTGCCGTCCCGCCTTTTTTCTCATTTGTCACTCTTTTGGGGCTGCTGCAGGAACCTGCCTGTACACCGCATGGATATGTAAAGAAACGTTCCCGCAGCAGCTTTTGTAAGAGCTTTCCCTTATTTTATTCCGTTTTGCATCTGATGTAAATACTTTTCTCGCGTCGCCATTCCGCCGCGGATATGGCGTTCCGATTTGTTCACATCCAGGACCTTACGCGCCTGCCTGGCAAGGGACGGATTGATCTGGGCGAGGCGCTCGGTCACATCTGCTGGTGTCCCATTAGGAATAAAAAATTTTATTCTATATGCGAAGATGTATTTTCAACAGAATCTTTTAGTAGCAATTTTGCAAGTTTAGTTAAGTTGCTCTGATCGCATTTATTTCTAGAATACATCAAATAATTCTGAACTTTATTGTACGCTTCAGAACAGCAAAAGCGATACTCTTGTCCATATCCGTTATTAATCATTTGCATTTTTATTATTTTCTTTGTATAATACCAGAAATTTGTAATTTGCTTGATTGGATTATCTTTAATTGATACAGCTGGTTTCATCAAAAGCTCATGAGCTTGTAAAAATTTTTCTTTTATTTCCATTGTTTTTCTCTTTTCAATTAAGAGTAAATTTAACTTAGCCTGCTGAGTATCCATTTGAAAT
>DWUW01000347.1 GCA_019120525.1 Candidatus Eisenbergiella stercorigallinarum
GGATTCGAGCTGCGCCCGGACGGGGAAGAGGAAGGAGCGAAGCGGATTCGAGCTGCCCCGGACGGGGCAGAGGGAGAGTGCGAAGCGGATTCGAGCTGCGCCCGGACGGGGGGCGAAGCTTGTCGATTATCGCCGGAATTCCCCCTATTTACACAAAAAGTGACGCGTCCGGCGTCGAAAACCTATCGTATATTAACGATTTAACGCGTTTTGTGCGACGAAAGAAGGTTGCCATATTTTGTCATTCCGATATAATTAATGCAGGAACAGGCAGAAAGAAAAGATTTTTGGCTGAAATGTCGGAATGGAGGAAGAATATGGAGCAGTTACGCATGAGCGCAGGCAGGGACAGTGAAAGAGTGGTGCAGATTTTGACTGACCTGATGAAGACCAATAAAGAATTCCAGATCATGATCACGGTTCCCGCACCAGGAACCGCGGCGCAGCTGAAGGCACAGGAAGAAAAGCCGGAGGAAATGGTGCAGCAGATTTCCCCGGGCAGGAAGAGCCGGACACAGATGCAGCCGCACGACCTGGAAAAGGATGTGACGGATATGATCCATGAGATCGGCGTGCCGGCGCATATCAAAGGGTACCAGTACCTGAGGGAGGCGATCATGATGTCCGTTCAGGATATCGAAATGCTCAACTCCATTACCAAGATCCTGTATCCCACGATAGCGAAGAAATTTCAGACCACTCCCAGCCGCGTGGAACGCGCGATCCGCCATGCCATCGAAGTGGCCTGGAGCAGAGGAAGGATGGAGACGCTGGACGCCCTCTTCGGCTATACCATCAATACCGGCAAGGGGAAACCCACCAACTCCGAATTTATCGCGCTGATCGCCGATAAGATCCGCCTGCAGTATAAAAGTTGATCCGGCTCGCCGGACCGATGCGTTCCATGGCCGTGCACGGCGGCAAGGACATCGGGGATGCGGAGGGTTGAGAGAGACTTCGATTTTTTCGCGGAAAATCCTCTCTGTAAGATTCTGTTGAAAAACGATAAAAACGGATCCGTCCTTGCACTGACAGAAAAAGTCCTTTATTTCAATGCGGTGATGATGTATAATGAACATAAAGCCGAAATTCAGAGAAGGATATCTTATTGATTACGGGAGGATTTACAATGAAAAAAATTCTGTTTGTGGCTTCGGAAGGCGTACCGTTTATAAAAACAGGCGGTCTGGCAGATGTGGTGGGGGCCCTGCCCAAGTGCATTGACAGGGAATATTACGATGTGCGGGTGATCCTGCCCAAGTACGTCTGCATGTCCCAGGAGATGAAGGACCGGCTGACCTACAGAACCCACTTTTACATGGATTTCCACTGGCAGAACCAGTATGTGGGGATCATGGAAGCGGAAGTGGATGGCATTAAGTTCTACTTTATCGATAATGAATATTATTTCAGCGGCTTTAAGCCTTACTGTGACAACGCGCTGTTTGAGATTGAGAAGTTCGCGTTTTTCTCCAAGGCTGCCCTGTCCATCCTGCCCGTGATCGATTTCAGGCCTGATTTGATCCACTGCCATGACTGGCAGACGGGGCTGGTCCCGGTGTATCTGCATGAGAGGTTCCAGGGAAGTGAATTCTACCGTGGGATCAAGACGGTGATGACGATCCATAACCTGAAGTTCCAGGGGAAATGGAGCATCAAGGAGGTGCAGGACATTACGGGGCTTCCCATGTCATTCTTCACGCCGGACAAGCTGGAGGCCTATAAGGACGCCAACCTGTTAAAGGGAGGCCTGGTATATGCGGATGCGATCACAACGGTGAGCGATACCTACGCGGAGGAGATCAAGACGCCCTTCTACGGCGAGGGCCTGGACGGCCTGATGCGCGCCAGAAGCGGAGACCTGAGAGGTATCGTGAACGGCATCGATTATGACGAGTATAATCCGGAAACGGATTCCTTTATCACGAAGACCTTCAACGCGGTGAATTTCCGGAAGGAAAAGGTGAAGAACAAACGTTCCCTGCAGGCGGACTTCGGCCTGAACCAGGACGACAGGGCCATGGTCATCGGCGTGGTTTCCCGCCTGACCGACCAGAAGGGCTTCGACCTGGTGGCTTATGTGATGGATGAGCTCTGCCAGGATAACGTCCAGCTCATCGTGCTGGGAACCGGCGAGGAGCGGTATGAGAATATGTTCCGCCATTTCGCCTGGAAATACCAGGGAAAGGTTTCCGCCCAGATTTATTATTCCGAGGCGGTTGCCCACAGGATCTACGCTTCCAGCGACGCGTTCCTGATGCCTTCCCTGTTTGAGCCCTGCGGTTTAAGCCAGCTGATTGCCCTGCGCTACGGCACCGTGCCGATCGTGCGTGAGACGGGCGGGCTGAAAGACACTGTGTGGCCGTACAATGAGTATGAAAGCACCGGAACGGGCTTCAGCTTCACCAATTACAACGCCCATGAGATGCTTGGGACCATCCGCTACGCGGAGAAGATCTATTATGATAAGAAACGCGAGTGGAACAAGATCATTGACAGGGGCATGGCGGTCGATTTCTCCTGGAACGTTTCCGCCAAGAAGTATCAGGAAATGTACGACTGGCTGATCGGTTAAGGCGCCGGATACTGCGAAAAGCCGGTTTCAGCAGGAAAAAAATTTGACAGACAGCGGAGACCCAAACGCCTCCGCTGTTTTTCATAATTATGGAAAAATATGTTTGCAGGAAAGAAAGGGGAAAAGAGAAAAATGAAGAAATATAAGGCAATGTTTGCTGCTCTTCTGGCCGCTGCCTGTATCCTGACAGGCTGCGGCGGGGCTCAGGAGGAACCGCAGGCTCCGGCGGAAACGGAAACCGTGTCTTTTGCGCAGGAAACAACAGAAGAAGCTGCCGCTGCGGAAGAAGAGACCGCAGCCGTGGAAACGGATGCCGCAAAAGCGGAAACCGCGGCGGAGGGAAGCGCCGGCACGGAAGAAGAAACTGCCGCGCAGGGAGAAGAAGACGCGGACCGGGCAGACGGGGCCTATGCCTACCATCTGGAGACGGAAACACGGTCCTGGAATGACGCGGCCGGACAGGAGGCCTGCAGCGTTTCGCTGGAATATCCGGTTTTTGAGGGAGATTCAGCCGCGGAAACTGCTATAAATGCCTTTTATCAGGAATGGGTCTCGGATAAACTGGATGCCTGGGAGACGGGAGAGGACCCGTTTGTAACGGAAGCGCTGGAGATCCGGGAATCCGGAGCGGATATCGAAGGCATGCCGCCGTTTTCGGATGAATATTCTGTGACGGGTGTGGCCATGGTGCAGGGCGTGGTTTCCATCCTGCAGGAAAACTATCTTTTCACGGGCGGAGCCCATGGAATGCCGGGAAGAGAAAATCATATTTTCAGCGGGACGGATGGAAAGGAAGTGACGCTTCTGGATGTGCTTCCTCTTTCGGAGGAAGAGGTGAACGGGCTGGCAAGGGAACAGTTCCTGGCCCGGATCGAGGAACATCCGGAGGACGGCTATTTCCCGGAAGCGGCGGATACCGTAAATGCGAAAACGGATTTTATCAGCCAGAGCTATCTGACACAGGACGGTGTGGTTTTTTATGCCCAGCCTTATGAGCTCGGCCCCTATGCGGCAGGTTATATCGAGGTGACTCTGACCTGGGAACAGGTTGGCCTTCCGCCTTCCCGGTAAATCCGTCCGCTTCGGCAGTGCTGTAAAACGAAGAAGAAAGCCCGGAGGACCACAAAACGGCCCTCCGGGTTTTGGGAACGGAGACTCTGTCATTCCACCTGCTTCAGGCCACTGATATCGGAATCGATCATCATGGAGTAATTGGTATAGTAGACCACAAAGCCGGGTTTCGCGCCGGCGGGCTTTTTCACGTTTTTCTTTTCCGTATAATCCACCTCCACCTTTTCGCTGCCCCGCCCTCTGGAATAGTAGGCGGCAAGCCTGGCCGCATCCTCAAAGGTGGCGTCGGGAAGCTCTGCGCCCTTTGCCTTCACGACCACATGGGAACCGGGGATGCCCTTGGCGTGGAACCACCAGTCGCCGCCGGAGGCAAAGCGGAAGGTGAGTTCGTCGTTCTGATAATTGTTTTTTCCCACATAAATATCGTAGCCGTCGCTGCTGATGTAATGGAAGGGGACGCTGGTGATCTTCACCTTTTTGGCGCGGCCGCCGCCCTTTCTGTGCAGGTAGCCGCTTTCGATCAGCTCTTCGCGGATCTGGACCAGGTCGTCCTCCTTCTGGGCGATGTCCAGGCTGGTGCTGATGGATTCCAGGTGCTCCACCTCCGCCTTTGTCTCCAGCGTCAGCTCGGAGAGGGCCTCAAAGGTGCGTTTCAGCTTGTTGTACTTTTCAAAATATTTTTTCGCGTTCTCGCCCGCGGTGAGGGTGGGATCCAGCGGGATGGTAAGGTCTTCTCCCGTATAGTAGTTGGGGCAGGTTAAGGATTTCGCGCCGGGCTCGGCGCCGTAGCCGTAGGTGTTGAGAAGCTCGCCGTATACCCGGTATTTGTCCCGTTTTTCCGTGTCGCGCATCTGCTTGAGCTGCAGGTCATATTTTTTTACATTGCGTTCCAGGGCGTTGGAAACGATGCGGCGCAGGTCGGAGGAGCGCTGGCGGATCCGGGTGACCGTATTTTTCTCCGCGTAGTAGTCCTCCAGGAGCGCGGAAATGGAGGCATATTCCTTCCTTCTGTCCGCCGGATAGGAGGTCAGGGGAAACGCGGCATATTCCGCGGGAACCGGCGGCTTTCCTCCTTCATAGACAATGCAGGGATGGAACTGGCCGGACCGGACCTCGTCCATCATGGAGGAGAAGGCTTCCCACAGGGCCTGCCTGCCGGCTTCCTCCAGCGCTGCAGTGGACAGATCCGCGTCCCCGCCCGCGCGGTAGCAGATCTCATGGGCGATGGCAGGGGACAGGCCGGTGAAGGAGGTATAGAGCGCTTTAAAGCAGGGGCGGGCGCCGGAAAAGACGCGCTCCATGAAAAGCGCCCTGTCCGCTTCCAGCGGATCGGCCTTATCCTGGGTATGGGGAATGAAGTAGTCCTTTCCGGGCAGCACCTCGCGCACGGAGCTGACCATGGCGGAAATGTGCTTGATGCTGTCGATGATCACGTCGTTTTCGTCGCAGAAAATGATGTTGCTGTGCTTGCCCATCAGCTCGATGATGAGCTGCTTGGTGCGGAGGTCTCCCATTTCATCCAGGTGCTCGATCCGGAAATTGAGGATCCGCTCCATCCCGGGCTGGGTGATGGAAAGGATCCGGCCATTCTGGATGTGCTTGCGAAGCAGCATGCAGAAGCCGGGAGCCGTGATGGGGCTGGTCTTGTTTCTGGAGGTGAGGTAGGCCAGGGGAAGGGAAGCCGAAGCCGACAGGGTGAGCCGGTACTGGCTGCTGTTGTTTTTTATGGTAAGAAGCAGCTCGTCCGGTTCGGGCTGGGCGATCTTGTAAACCCGGCCGCCCGTGAGCGCGTCGGAAAGCTCTTTTCGGACCGCTGCGATGGTAATGCCGTCGAATGCCATATGGTTACCGTTCCTTTCTGAAAAATAATAACTGTGCTTCTACGTAGTATAGCAGTCCGGCCGTCCGGATACAAGAGATTCTTGACGGGTCTTTCGTTGTGCTTTATAATAAAATGAATTGTGGGAAATTACTGATCCGGAGGAACGCAGATGATAAAGAGCATGACAGGATTCGGGCGCTGTGAGGTCGCCGAGGCAGAACGAAAGATTACCGTGGAGATGAAATCCGTCAATCACCGTTATCTGGACGTAAGCATGAAGATGCCCAAGAAGCTGAATTTTTTTGAGGCTTCCATCCGCAGCCTCCTGAAGGAGTATATTCAGAGGGGTAAGGTGGATCTTTTCCTGTCCTATGAGGATTTTACGGAAAGCGGCGGAACGGTCAGGTACAACCGGGAGGCTGCGGCGGAATACCTGAAGTACCTGAAGCAGATGGAAGAGGAGTTTTCCCTGAAAAACGATGTGAGCGTGACGGCCCTTGCCCGCTTCCCGGAGGTCTTTTCCCTGGAAGAGGCGGACCTGGACGAGGAGGGCATCTGGAAAACGCTGGAAAAGGCGCTGAGAGGGGCGGCGGAGTCGCTGATGCGGACCCGGATCAGCGAAGGCGAGGCCCTGAAGAACGATCTGCTCACAAAGCTTGACGGCATGCTGGAGCATGTGGCTTTTATCGAAGCGCGCGCCCCCCAGATCATGTCGGAATACCGACAGAACCTGGAGGCAAAGGTGAAGGAGCTCCTTGCCGACGCGCAGGTGGATGAGAGCAGGCTTGCGATGGAGGTTACGATCTTCGCGGATAAGGTCTGTGTGGATGAGGAGCTGGTCCGCTTAAGAAGCCATATCGAAACCACAAGAAAGACCCTCCTGGAGGGCGGGAGCGTGGGCCGCAAGCTGGACTTCATCGCGCAGGAGATGAACCGGGAAGCCAATACCATCCTTTCCAAAACGGGGGACCTTACGACCTCGGACCATGCGATCGAGCTGAAGACAGAGATTGAAAAGGTGCGGGAGCAGATCCAGAACATTGAATAGGAGATGGTGATGGCAGAATAGAAATCGCATTCGTGATTTCTGTTCGCCCCGTCGCTGCGCTCCGGAATGGGGATTGAGATGAATCAGTTCATTCATGTGGGCTTTGGAAATATTGTGAATACGGATAAGGTGATCGCTGTGGTGAGCCCGGATTCGGCGCCGGTGAAGCGGATGGTGCAGACGGCGAAGGAGACGGGGACAGCGGTGGACGCTACCCAGGGGCGCAAGACCAAGGCGGTCCTGGTGATGGAGAACGGGCAGCTGGTGCTTTCCGCGCTGCTGCCGGAAACCATCGCGAACAGGGCGCAGACCGGACGGGAGGATATGGATGAAGCATAAGGGAATTCTGATCGTGGTATCCGGCTTTTCAGGAGCGGGTAAGGGCACGCTCATGAAGGAGCTGCTAAAGCGGTATGACAATTATGCCCTGTCGGTTTCCATGACTACCAGAGAGCCCAGAGAGGGCGAGAAGGACGGGGTGTCGTATTTTTTCGTGGATAAGGAGACCTTTGAACGCTCGATCGCGGCCGACGGGCTGATTGAATACGCGTCCTACTGCGGAAACTATTACGGGACGCCCAGGGAGTACGTGGAAAAGTGCCTGGACGCAGGAAAGGACGTGATCCTGGAGATCGAGATCCAGGGAGCGCTCAAGGTGAAGGAAAAGTTCCCGGAGGCCCTGCTTTTATTCGTTATGCCCCCTGACGCGAAAGAACTGAAGCGGCGGCTGGAGGGCCGGGGGACGGAGAGCCCGGAAGTGATCCAAAAGCGGCTGGAGCGGGCCTGCGAGGAAGCGGAAGGAATCGAAAATTACGAGTATCTGATCATAAACGACGACCTGGAGGAATGCGTGCGCGAGATGCACGGCATCATCGGCGCGGCGCGCAGGAATCCGGCCAGGAACCGGCAGCTGATTGCCGGCATGCGTTCCGGACTGGAAGCAATAGTGAAAGGAGAATAAAACATGTTACATCCCTCTTACAGTGATCTTATGAAGGTGGTAAACAGCGGCGTGAAGGAAGGCGAGGATAAGATCGTCAGCAGCCGTTATTCCATCGTGATGGCGACGGCCAAGAGAGCCAGGCAGATCATCGCGGGCGACGAGCCCATGGTGAACATGAAGACGGGAATGAAGCCCCTGTCTGCAGCCGTTGAGGAGCTGAACGAAGGAAAGATCCGCATCCTGAGTGAAGAGGAAGCCGCGGCGGAGCTTGGCGAGGAAGAATGACGGAATGGGAAAAGAGAAATTGCTTCGGGCGTTTCTCTTTTTTATCATGAAGAAAAGCCGTCGTCAGACGGAGTTTGAAATCCGAAAAACCGATTGAGGAGTCTGCATGAAAATATTGTTTGTATCGCTTGGCTGCGACAAAAATCTGGTGGACACGGAGATGATGCTGGGCATGCTGGCGGAAAGGGGGCATACCTTTACGGACAGCGAGGAGGAGGCCGAAGCCGTGGTGGTCAATACCTGCTGCTTCATCGGCGATGCCAAGGAGGAGAGCGTGAATACCCTGCTTCAGATGGCACAGCTGAAAAAGGAAGGAAGGCTCCGGGTGCTCATCGCGGCGGGATGCCTGGCCCAGCGCTACCGGGAGGAGATCCGGCAGGAAATTCCCGAGGTGGATGAGATCCTGGGAACCATGGCCATTGACCGGATCGCGGACGCCATCGATGAGGTGGAGGCCGGACGCAGGGAAAATCACATCACGGAGCCGGACGCGCCCATCGTTTACGGGAAAAAACGCAGCGTGACCACGGGCGGCCATTATGCCTACCTGAAGATCGCGGAGGGCTGCGACAAGCGCTGTACCTACTGCATCATCCCGAAGGTACGGGGAGGCTACCGGAGCGTTCCCATGGACGCGCTGGTAAAGGAAGCGGAAGGCCTGGCGCAGGCGGGCGTGCGGGAGCTGATCCTGGTGGCGCAGGAGACCACCGTTTACGGCAGGGATCTGTATGGGAAAAAGGCCCTCCCGGAGCTTCTGGAAAAGCTCTGCCGCATCCCCGGCCTGTACTGGATCCGCCTTCTGTACTGCTATCCGGAGGAGATCACGGATGAGCTGATCGCCTGCATGAAAAAAGAACCGAAGATCTGCCATTACCTGGATATGCCGATCCAGCACGCCTCCGACCGGATCTTAAAGAGGATGGGCAGGCGGACGGACCAGAAGGAGCTTCGGGAACGGATCGGCAGGCTGCGGGAGGAGATCCCGGACATCTGCCTTCGGACCACGCTGATCAGCGGCTTCCCGGGAGAGACCCAGGAGGAATTCGAGGAGCTGTATAATTTCGCGGACGAGATGGAATTTGACCGTCTTGGCGTGTTTCCCTACTCTCAGGAGGAAGGGACGCCGGCGGCGGAGTTTCCGGATCAGATCCCGCAGGAGATCCGGGAGTCCCGCCGGGATGAACTGATGGAGCTGCAGCAGGAGATCGCTTTTGAGAAGGCGCAGGCGCAGAAAGGCCGGACGTTCCTGGCCATGATCGAAGGAAAGGTAGAGGACGAGAACGCTTATGTGGCCCGGACCTACATGGACGCGCCGGGCGTGGACGGCCTGCTGTTCATCAATACGTCGAAGCAGCTTCTGACTGGAGATTTTGTCAGGGTCCGGGTGACCGGGTCCTATGAATATGATTTGATAGGAGAACTGGAAGATGAATTTACCGAATAAGTTGACCATACTCAGAATGATCATGATCGTGCCCTTCGTGGTGTTCATGCTGGCTCCCGTGGGCGGCGCGGCGGGAAAATGGATCGCTCTCGTCCTGTTTGTCGCCGCCAGCCTGACCGACCTGCTGGACGGGAAGATCGCAAGAAAGTACAACCTTGTGACCACCTTTGGGAAATTCATGGATCCTCTGGCTGATAAGCTGCTGGTCTGCTCCGCCATGATCTGCCTGGTACAGATGGGGCGGATCCCCGCATGGATCGTCATCATCATCATCAGCCGGGAGTTCATCATCAGCGGCTTCCGCCTGGTGGCCTCCGATAAGGGCGTGGTCATCGCGGCCAGCTGGTGGGGCAAGTTCAAGACCACCTTCCAGATGGTGATGATCATCCTGATGATCGCGGACATCGCCGCGCTTTCCGTCGTGACGCAGACCGTCATGTGGATCGCCCTGATCCTGACGGTGGTATCGCTGATCGATTACCTGGTGAAAAACAAAGATGTGATGAGAGATCCCGCGTAAGAGCGTAAAACGGGGATCCGGGAGAGACAGCTATGACAGTGGAACTGATCTGTGTGGGAACCGAGCTTCTGCTCGGGAATATCGTGAATACCAATGCGGCCTGGCTGGCGGAGCAGTGCGCGGCGCTGGGCCTGTCCTGCTATTACCAGACGGTGGTGGGAGACAACGCGCAGCGCCTGGCCGGCATCCTGCGGACCGGGCTGGAGCGTTCGGATATCCTGATCCTGTCCGGCGGCCTTGGGCCTACCCAGGACGACCTGACCAAGGAAACCGTAGCGCAGGTGTGCGCAAGGAGGCTTACGGAGGATGCGGGCAGCCTTTCCCGGATCGAGGAATACTTCCGGGAGCGGGGGCTGAGGATGACGGACAACAACAGAAAACAGGCGCTGGTGCCGGAGGGAGCCGTTGTGGTGGACAATGACAACGGAACGGCGCCGGGCCTCATCCTGGAAAAAGACGGAAAGCGGATCATCCTGCTTCCCGGACCGCCAAACGAGCTCATCCCCATGTTTGAAAAAAAGATCGCTCCCTATCTTCTTTCCCTGGATCCGGACGGCCCTTCCGTCATTTATTCCCGGACCGTGAAGATCTGCGGCCTGGGAGAAAGCGGCGTGGAGACGATGATCACGGATCTGGAGGCGCTT
>DWUW01000348.1 GCA_019120525.1 Candidatus Eisenbergiella stercorigallinarum
CATTTTATGCACGTATACCAGCCGTAACTAGAAGCCGCATCTTCCAAACCTCTTTTACGATAATTATCATCATACTCATCTTCCCCTTCACAATAATACATATCAAGAACATCATTATTCCCTTTATTAAATCTTTCCAAATTTCTTCTTCTTGCTTCGCTCTTTTCCTGTTCTTTTCTACCCATAAAAACCTCCTCCATTTGTCCTATACATTTTAGAACTATTCTGCTTAATTTTTCACATCAATCACCTTCACCCTCTCCCCCTGGCTCCTTAACCACATATCGATCCCGTCTCCGAACACCTCCGCCGACACGGTATACACCCCGTCCTTCACGCCCAGCACCTTCGCGGTCGGAAGCCGGTCCAGCACCGCCTCGATGCTGTCCCCGCAATACTGGAATCTGATCTTCCGAAGCTTACCGCCGTACATGAACTGGATCCGTTTCCGGAACTCCCCTTCCTCAAAGCGGCTGTGATAGGGGATGTGAAAATGCTCGTCCAGCACCTTCAGCTTCCGGATCCGGTCAATCCGGTAGATCGTGGGGAAAGCATCGTCCAGCACACTGAAATCCTTTTTTACCTCTTCATCGTCTATGAAGGCGGTGAGGTAAAAATAGAATTCCGAGAACATCAGGGCCACCGGCTTCAGCTTCCGTTTCACGACAGACTTGTCCTTCGTCCGAAAATAATCCACCTCGATATAACGGCTTGTCTGGATCGCCTGTCCAATCTCCCACATGGTATCCAGGAAATCCGTTTTATGTCTGGGTTCCACATAATGGAATTCCTCATTCCTCACAAGGCCCTCCACCACCTTCCGGTTGATCTCCGGCACGCAGCAGGCCACCATCCGGTCCAGGATGTCCATCATCTCCTCCCTGGGGAAAGCCCTGCTGTCCAGAAGGATCTTGCAGACTGCCAGGATCTCGCTGTTTTTCAGCATCAGCCTGCTGTTCCTTTCCAGCCGGTAGCCATGATGGGAACGGTCATATACTACAGTATTCATCTGTCCCGTATTCATCCCGGCCATATCCAGAAAGCTGCGGATATCGTCGATATCCCTCTGGATGCTCCTCGCATTGACGCCGTAATTCTGCGCTTCCTCCTCTTTGTCGATCAGACTGCCGGACAGGAGCTTTGTGTAGATTCCAAGCACACGTTCTATTTTCTGATTTTTTTCACCGTCCATAATGTGCCTCCGTTTTTCGTCAATATACTGCGCGCAGGCGAGAAAGCGACGCCACAGGCGGCATTTTCTCCACAGGCCGCAGCCTGCTGATACAATCCCCGCGCAGCGGGACGGCCCGATTGTTTCGGGCTGGACTGTGCTGTGCACAGTCATTGTATCAAACGGGATGGACAGATTCTGTCATTCTTCCCTGTTATATTTCTTTTTTCCACATTTTACTCTTTTAAATATTCTATCATCAATATATATTTTTGCAATACTATTTATACTTGTCAAATTTTGCGTGGCTTACTGCACCATATCAAACTGTATCTTGTAATTTTGTCAAAAATGGACAAAATATAGTTGGAGGTTTTTTATGAAATCAAAGGAACCGGATTGTATATCAAAAAACATAAAGAAATACCGTCTTCTGAATGACATGACGCAGGAAGCGCTTGCGGAGCAGCTGGGACTTGATACGCAGTATTACGCGCAGCTGGAGCGTGGTGAACGGAATTTCACGCTGAAAAAGCTCATCCGTCTCTGTTCTATTTTTCAGATCGGTATTGAAGATATCGTGGAGATCGAGAGAACGGAAAAGCAGGATAATTCCGGAATCCGCGGTGAGATCGCAGCCAGGCTGGAGGATCTGTCTCCCACGCAGCTGCGCCTGGTGGAAAAATTTATCACTGAGATCATTCCCTATACCAAATGAAATGATCTTACCGTGATACACCCGCTCTTCCATTTTCGAAAAGCAGCAGAAAAATCCCTTCCCGGATTTACAGCGTCCGGGAGGGGTTTTTTTGTCCTTTTCCCATAGTACGGCCGTCTTCTCGGCCGCGCGCATGAAATCCAGTCTCAGAATATCTGTCTGAAAAATCGTTCCGGGAAATTTCCCGGATAGACGGAATCTGTCTATCTGCTTCTGTAAAATAGACTCAAAGAAACAGAGTACTGATGCCGCAGGTCAAACGGGCGGCGGAATGGAGGTTTTTATGGATTTATCAGAGCAGCTCGACCGGATCTCCGCAGACACAACGGATTTATTTCTTGCCTGTTATGAGAAGCTCATGGATGCGGATTCTCTGGATAAACTTGCCGCACAGGAGGTAATCTGTACCAGAACGGGTATAAAACGCTTTTCCCGAATTCTGATGGATCGGCTGCAGGCAGAACGGAACCGGCTTCTGATGTCCGGGATCCGCAGGCTGTCGGAAGAAACAGGAAAGCCCCTTTCCTTCACAGAGGAAAATGGGGAGGAATTTCCGACGCTTCCGCCGGTTTCTGTCAGCATTCCTCTTTTCCTACCCTCGCTGTCGCCCTTTATCTATGGACTGTTGGCCGCTTTTGTCTGCATGGGGTTCCTTCTGGTCGAAACGCTCCTTGCCTGTCTGACAGAATGGATAGCGGAACCGGCTTCCGTTTTGATCCATACCGCAGCTGTTCTCCATTTGGGAAAACCGGTTTCCTATGCCGTCATGCTGATATCTGCCCTCCTTATGATGCACATGATTATTCTCCACGGGAGCCCGAGATGGGCTGCTGTTGACCAGCTGACTGAAATTTTTCAGGAGAATGATGTTTCGGGGAAATACTGCAACAGCATAAAGGAATATTGGGAAACGCAAAAGAAGCGGCTTCAGGATTAAATTCCTGCCGCCGCTTCTTTTGCGTTCTCTTCAGGGCCTTTCCGCAGCCTCATCCCGCAAGCCAGACTCCTACGATTCTCTCCACAGTGGAACGCGCGGGAGTCAGCCGTCTTGTCAGTTCCGTCCGGCACTGCTTCCACCCGTCATGGAATGAGCCGCGGCTTGGAGGAAAGCTTTGGCACGCCCACCCGGAAGGTATCCCCTTCCTCATCGGTCTCGTTTTCATCCAGAACGGCCTGATTGGCTTCCAGGCGCGCCTGGGCGGAAAGGTAGAAGGTAGTGTCCGTGGCATCCCAGCCGTAAGCGCCCATCACCAGCCGCTGGATCTCCTCATAACCGCGCCGGATGGCGATGTCGCAGGTACGGCCGTTGGTATTCACGAACCAGAAGTCCTCCGTTTCCGTCACGGGCCAGTTCAGCTTAAAATCCTTAATAACCCGGACGCGGACCAGGACCTCTCCCGTGATCTCGATCCCCGTCTCGCAGACCTCGCCGTCTCCCATGGTGGCATGGAGATCCCCCATGGCCAGAAGCGCCCCGGGTACACGGACGGGGAAATAGACAGTAGCGCCTTTTCTGATGAGGCGGCTGTCCATATTTCCGCCGCCGTTAAAGGAATAGCCCGAAGGCACAGGATCTCCGTCAGGAGCCGTGCCGATCACGCCGACCATCGGGTCGATGGGCCATTTTACATCGTTGAAATGGGCATAGCCGTCCCTGATGGGGACGATCTTCGTCCGGATCTCACAGGTGGGCCACAGAGCACCGTACCCTTCCAGGGTCATCATCACGCCCTGGTCCGCCACCTGAATATCCAGGATGTCTACCGCCAGCACATCGCCCACATCCGTATTGTCCACATAGAGCGGCCCGGTGGCAGGGTTGGTATGGGTAAAATCCAGATCGTCTTCATGGTCCGCTTCGGTTTTGATCTGGTTGCCGAAACAGTCCTGGGTGATAAAGCGCACAATTTCGCCATCGGCGGCGTGGGCGATGGGGGTATTGTTTTTGTCAAAGCTGTAAACAGCACTTTCCAGCGTAAGCATTGCAGTCCCTCCTTAAACAATGAAACCGAAAATCAGATACAGGACAGCCGTGACGCCCGCGAAAATCAGAGAATAGGGCAGGCAGTTCCTTGCCTGATAACCGGAGGGCAATCCTGTTGAGGTGGCGGTAAGGGACGTAAAATCACAGACCGGGCAGAAGTTATTTCCGAAAGCCCCTGCGGAGATCATGGCTGCGGCGCACATATACGGGTTCGCGCCGATCTCAAGCGCCAGAGGGATGATCACCGGGAATGCCACCAGAAGCAGCGACCAGTTCAGGCTCATGGCAGCCTCAGAGCAGCAGAAGACAACGAATAGAAGGACTGGTAGCAGGCCGGGGATCGCAAAGCTTCCCGCAATACCTACCAGATATTCCGTATAGGAGATCTCCTCCAGAACAGTGCCCAGGATGTAGCTGAACAGGATCAGGATGTACAGGTATACCAGCTCCTTGGTACCCTCAACGATACACTCTTCCACATCCTCCGTATTGATGATGCCGCGGATCATGTAGTAGATCAGCTGGACAGGCAGCACGATGAAAAGCGCGGGAACCAGATCCCATTCATAAAAATAGGACAGGACCACCAGCGCCACGATCGGCGCAAAGAAATCAAAAAGGTTTCCGTGGCGCTTCCCCTCTTCGGCTTTATCGTTCAGCTCCTCGATCTCCGTGTAAAGCGCAGGATTCGGATGCTTCATGGCGCCGATCTTCGGAAGGACGCCCAGAGCAAGCAGCAGGGATCCCAGGATCGCCACCCAGCAGTAGAAGCTGTACGGCACCGTATGGATAAACGCCAGCAGGCCTCCGCCATAATCGTCAACGAAGCCTTCGATCACAAAAAGGCCAGCCATGAAAGCCGTCCATCCGGTAAAGGGAAACAGGGCGCGGATAGGCTCCGCGGTAGTCTGGATGATGAACGCGCCCTCTTCACGGGGAACTTTTTCCCGGTCATAGATGGGCGTCATGACCCTGCCCAGGACCATGCAGTGCATATAGTCATCAAAAAACATGGGGAACTGCATCAGCCAGGTCCACAGATTCAGGCGTTTGGCGTTTTTGGTATGCTTACGGATGATATCCGCAAAGGCATAGGTAGCGCCGCACTTGTTCAGCAGCCGGACCACGATGTTCAGCATGGCGCAGTTCAGAAGAAGCCACACATAATCGTCCGTCTCCATGATGCCGTAGAACATTTCCTGCGCGCCGTCCACCAGGCCTCCCGCCCCGCCGGATCCGTACAGCAGCGCGATCCCCATCAGAGCGCCGAAGATCAGCGTTTCCAGGATACGTCTGGACAGGAAGGCATAATAAAGCAGGAATACCAGGATCACCGTACCCAGCGCAGGCGATACCTCCTCTACGCTCCGGGAGACCACAACGCATACCACCAGCAGCGCCAATGCGACGCCATAGGTCAGCAGCTTGTGGATCAGGGTATCCTGATCCAACAGTTCAGACAGGAAACCCTTCTTTTTTACAGTTTCTTTCATGGTCAGACCATCTCCTCACTCATAAAATTTTCGCTTTCATTATATGCAGTGGCAAAGCGTTTGTCAATATTTATGCATTCTTTACCGGACAGACAGCTTCTGTCTATCCGGGCCTGTATAATATCTAATCATCAGGAAATAAAATGCAGGGTTCACCTGAGAGCTGCCGTCCGGAGGGATTCCGCCTTCTGTAATCCGGCCTCTGTCATCTGATTTCTGTGAAAGGAAGGGACGTATCTATGAATTCATCTGACCAGATCGACCGACTCTCTAAAGAATCAACAGATCTGTTTCTCGCTTTTTACGGCCAGCTCCTGGATATAGACTTCCTGGATGAATTGGCCATCCGGGAAAAGATCCGCACCCGGGCAGAGGTAAAGCGTCTCTGTCTGCGGCTGATGGACAGGCTGCAGACGGAACGGGACCGGATCCTGGTCTGTGCAGCACAAAGCCTGTCTGAAAATATGGAAGGTGCTTCTTTCCTCACAGGGAAAAACGGGCTTGCATTTCAGGATCAGGAATTTCCTCCGCTTTCTCTCCACATTCCTTATTATCTTCCCATGCTGCCGCCTTCTATTTGTGGGCAGTTGACCGCTTCTGTCCTTCTGGTTTTTCTGCTTGCCGGTGCGGTCCTCGCCAGCCTGGCAGACCGGATTAGGGAACCAGCTTCCATATTGATCCATGCCGCAGCCGTTTTCCATTTGGGTAAACCCTTTGTCCTCATCGGCATTCTGGTATCCGTTATACTCATGATACGCGCCTTCTTTCTCCACGGAAGCCTGGAATGGGCCGCAGCCGACCAGCTCGCGGCGCTTTTCCGGGAAAATGATATCTCAGGGAAATTCTGCGGCAGTATACATGGATATTGGGAAAAAATAAAGGAGCGGCTCCAGGAGTGAATTCCTGCTGCCGCCCCGTGTGCCTTTGCCGCATTTCTGCCATATTTGTTGCGGCCAACGCAGCATCTTAACTCCTCATTCGCATCTTATATTTATCTGCCAGCTCAAACAGATGCTCTTTTCTGTCATAATGATAAACAGAATTGCTGAGCCGGTCTTCAGGCGCAACGATATCAGCATTGATATTCCGGACCATGGCCTGTAACTCCTGTATGTCATGCCCCAATTTTTCCGGAAGAAGAATGACTTCATGGATCGACGAGGGCAGCACATAGAAGCTGTCCCGCAAACGTTCTGCCGCCGTTTCCATAAAATCCGGATACACGAGGACACTCGCGCCGTTCATCCGTTCCTTATTGGTCGCAACATACATGGGAACGGCATCTTCCTGTTTCCATGTACAGCCGCATAATTCATTCAGCGTCTCGGCCATGGTTCTGATCACATATGGCTGATGGGCGGAAGCCGCTTCCACCGCATCCCTGTGGAGCTGTTTTGCAGTTATGCCATACTGTTTCAGCATGGTATTTGTCACAGCCGCCAGCGCAGTTTTGCAGGCGTCGCCATAAATCCGTATTTTATAAATAACCGCCATGTCTTCCATATCGTGATGGGGAAGCTTTTCCAGGATTTCTTCATTTCCAGCCCGTCCTGTCAGTTTGACAGTCAGGCGGTCTTTCACTGCAGCGTAATTGCTCAATCCCTGCAGATCAGCTGCTACTTTTTCCATCCATTCCCTGTTCTTCATTTTCCGTACCTCCTGTTTCTGACGATGGAATATCCGGATCCCATCATTCTGCAATGACGCAGAAAAGAGCAGTCATCTGCATGCCAGGATTCCTCCCGACGGCAGATAACTGCTCTTCATTTCTTATCTTTCCTCTGATAAATTACTACTGTCTGTTCAGATATTTTTCTATTGCATCCAGAAGCTCCGAAGCTCTATCATGCTGTTCCTGTGCATCCTCAGACGACACAAGAAAGAAATCCGCATAATCCACATTATTTCTAATCTGAAAAGCCTGACTGATATATTTTGAAAATTTTTTATCAAATTTACCTGTTTTAATATACTCTTTCTGGAAATATGCAATCACACCGGCATGCTTGGAAAAATCCTGCCCGTCCATTGCAAGCAGCGCCCGAACCGCGGTAAACATGGCATAATACGATCTGCCGATAGAATCCTTATAACTTCCATCCTGTAAAAGGATTTCCGCCGAATGCAGCCGTTCTCTTGCCATGGACAGCCTGTATTGCATAAGCTCCTCTTTCACATCAGGCACTGATCTTCACCCCTTCTCTTGCTATATTTTTATAATATGGCAGATCATTTTTATATTTTTCATATTCTTCATATGGAATTACGGTTGGGGACACTATGGTTCCATATTCCAGTTCAAGGTCAGCAGAAACATCCCAGACCTTCTTTAACCTGTCCTGAAGAGAACGTCGCTCTCCACGCACGATCGCAGCCACGTCAATATCAGAATCCGGCTGATAATCCCCTCTGGCATAGGAGCCATACAGGAAAATGCCTACAATCTCCTCTCCATACACCGATCGGTATACCTCTGCTATTTTTCTAAGAATCAGATTCAGTTCATTTTGCGTACACATCCTATCACCTCAAAATCTGCACTCAAATCATCCAGCCGGACAGTCTTTTCTTACTGACAGTATAGCACAGGCTGTTATGAATATCTATCTTTGTTTCCTGTTGCTTCTGCCAGAAACCTTCTCCTCAGC
>DWUW01000037.1 GCA_019120525.1 Candidatus Eisenbergiella stercorigallinarum
CAGTTCAGCCAGGTCTGCGCATTTACTGCGCAGACCGTACGAAAACGTATCGGCAGAAAGCATCCGGCCCATCGCGAAGCGATTGGAATGGCCGGATGCCGTAACAGTTCTGCCGAAGGCTGAACTGTTACTCCCCGTTCCGCCGGGAAGTCATGGAACTCTTTTATATAAACCATTTTCGTGCTATACTGACTCAAAACCAATGCCGCCGGACGGCGGCCGAAAAGAGAAGGAGAAAACGAATGGACGGACAGACCAGAAGGGAAGAGCTCTTAAAAATGCTGAAGGAAAGCGAGACGCCTCTGTCCGGTTCGGCGCTGGCCAAAAAGCTGGGCGTCAGCCGGCAGATCATCGTTTCCGATATCGCCCTGCTCCGTGCGGGGAAGCAGGAGATCCTCTCCACCGCCAGGGGATACCTGCTCTACTGCCCGCCCGTTCCGCGCTGCACCCGGTGCTTTCCGGTCTCTCACACGGACGAACAGATGGAGGATGAACTGAATGCCATCGTGGATCTGGGGGGCCGGGTGCTGGACGTGCTCATTCCCCATCCTGTCTACGGGACCATCCGCGCCGATCTGGGACTTTCCTGCCGTCAGGATGTGGCCGCTTTTCTGGAGCGGTTCCGGGCATGCCGCACCAGACCGCTCTGCACGCTGACCGACGGCGTTCACTACCATACGGTAGAGGCTGCCGATGAGAAAACGCTGGATGCCATCGAACAGGCGCTTTTTTGCAAAAAATACTTGCTCTCCCCGCAGTGATATGATATGTTGTGCTGTAAAGTGACAAGACAGGTGTCTTGTCATATCACAACAGCATACGATCCGGCGGCGGGATCTTCGTCCGCCGGAATGCGGAAATGGAGTTCAGTATGGAGAATGTAAAGAAGCTGTGCAACCGGATATTCATCGAGGGGCTTTCCGGGATGGCCCAGGGACTGTTCGCCACGCTGCTGGTGGGCACGATCCTGGAACAGATCGGCACTTTGATCGGGGGAGCCGTCGGCGGATATCTCATCGTCATCGCAGCCGTGGCAAAGAAGCTGACCGGAGCCGGGATCGGCGTCGGCGTTGCGGCGCGCTTCCGGCAGAGCGCCCTGGTGTCCGTATCCGCTGCCGCCGCAGGCATGATCGGCGCCTATGCAAAGGAGATCACCGCCGGCACGCTGCTTTCAGACGGCGTGTTTACCCTGGCAGGCGTGGGCGAACCGCTGGGCGCTTTTGTGGCCGCCTATCTGGCCGTGGAGCTGGGCGGCCTTGTTTCCGGGAAAACCAGGGTGGACATCCTGGTGACTCCCATCACCACCATCTGTACCGGAGCCATCGCCGGCCTGTCCGTAGGCGTTCCCATCGCCGCCTTCATGGCCCGGATCGGAGACCTGATCAACTGGGGCGCGGTGCAGCAGCCCTTCTGGGCTGGGATCATCGTATCCGCCCTCATGGGGATCGCCCTGACGCTTCCCATCAGTTCTGCCGCCATCGGCATTTCCCTGAATCTGAGCGGCATCGCCGCAGGGGCCGCGGCAGTGGGCTGCGCTGCCAACATGATCGGCTTTGCCGTCGCCTCCTTCCGGGAAAACGGGATCGGCGGGCTTGCCGCGCAGGGGCTGGGCACCTCCATGCTGCAGATGCCGAACATCATCCGCCGGCCGGTCATCTGGCTTCCCGCCATCATAACCAGCGCCGTTCTCGGCCCGGTCTCCACCTGTCTGCTTTCCATGACCAACAATGCCACCGGCTCCGGCATGGGGACCTGCGGCCTGGTGGGACAGATCATGGCCTTTCAGACCATGACGCAGAGCGGACAGTCTCCCGCGTCCGTTCTCATCCAGATCCTTTTCATGCACCTTCTCCTGCCCGCCCTGCTGGCTTTTCTTATCTCAGAATTCATGCGCAGACAGGGCTGGATCAGGCCGGGGGACATGAAGCTGGACATCTGAAAAACCTCCGTCATCCGCAGAATGAGGCTGCGAAAAAGCGGCCTCATCCTGCGGTTCCCATCTGCGTCCGGTACATCTGCGCATATCTTCCGTTCAGACGCATCAGTTCTTCATGCGTTCCCTTTTCCGCGATCTTCCCGTCCTCGATCAGAAGGATCAGGTCGCAGTCCCGGATGGTGGACAGCCGGTGGGCGATCAGGAAGGAGGTCCTTCCCCTGGCAGCCGCGTCCATGGCCCGGCGGATATGCTGCTCCGTCACCGTATCCACGGAGCTTGTGGCTTCATCCAGGATCAGGATGGGCGCATCGGAAAGAAGCGCTCTCGCGATGGTAAGAAGCTGGCGTTCCCCCTGGCTCAGCTCCGCGCCGCCCTGGGTCAGCACGGTGTCATACCCCTTCGGGAGCCTGCGGATAAAGGCGTCGGCTCCGGCCTGTACGGCGGCCTTACGGATGCTTTCCAGCGGGACGTTTTCCTTTCCGTAGCTGATGTTGTCGCGGATGCTCTCCCCGAACAGGGCGGTATCCTGCAGCACCACGCCGAAGGCCGACCGCAAATCCGCCATCCGGTAATCCCGCAGGTCATGGCCGTCCAGCAGGATCGCGCCCTCCTGCACGTCGTAGAAACGGGTCAGCAGATTGATCAGCGTGGTCTTTCCCGCGCCCGTGGGGCCCGTCACCGCCACCCTGGTCCCTGCCGGGATATGCAGGCTCACATCCTTTAACACCGGCCGGTCCGGACGATAGCCGAAGGTCACGTGCTCCAGGCTGATCTCTCCCTTAGGATGGGAAAGCGCCAGCGCATCCGGACGGTCCTGCGGCTCCGGCTGCTCGTCAAAGATCTCGAAGATCCGCTCCGCTCCCGCCACAGCGGTCTGGAAATTGTTGTAAATATTCGCGATATCCACAAAGGGTCTGGTAAACTGTTTGGAATACAGCAGGAAGCTGGAGATGGTTCCCACGGACAGCCGCCCTGCCGCGGCCATCAGCCCGCTCACAATGGCGATGAGCACATAATTCAGGTTATTGATCACGTTGGTGATGGGCATCAGATATCCGGACCAGATCTGGGCTCTGGTCGCCACCCGGCAGAACGCCTCGTTCTTTTCGGCAAATTCTTCCGTCATGCTTTCCTCCCGGCAGAACGCCTTCACCATCCGCAGTCCGGAAATGCTCTCCTTCGCCTGTCCGTTCAGGCTTCCCAGAAGGGCCTGCTGCTGCCGGAACAGCTTTCCGGTATGCCTCGTCACCGTGCGCGTCAGAAGAAAGATCATGGCCACCGCCAGAAGCGCCACTCCCGTCAGCAGGACGCTGGAAAAAAGCATGGCGAAAAAAATACCTGTAATGGTAAACCCGTACATCATCAGCTGGGTCAGAGAATCGGATATGGTGGTGCTGATATTGTCCACGTCGTTGGTCAGACGGCTCATCAGCTCCCCGTGCTGCCTTGCGTCAAAAAAAGACAGGGGAAGCTCCTTCATTTTTCCAAACAGGCTGGTCCGGATGTGATAGATCATCCTCTGTCCGGCCGCCGCCATGAGAAACTGCTGAAGGAAGCGCACCAGCCAGTCCCCCAGATAAAGCCCCGCCAGCAGGGCGATCAGCGCCGCGCCCAGATCCCCCTCATGGATGCGGTTCACCGCCCGTCCGATCAGGAGCGGGGAAAGGACGGCGGATCCGGACGCCAGGCCGGAGCAGAGAAAGACCGGCCCCAGCCCCTGTCTGTGCCCCTTTGTCAGCTCCCACAGCCGCCGGAGCGTTCCTTTCATATTCTTTGGCTTCACGCCAGGCATGCCGCGCTTCAGCTTCCCCGGGGCGGCAAGCGCTTCCCTGTCTGATCCCATTTTCTGCATGGCCTCTTCCTCTCTCCTTAC
>DWUW01000349.1 GCA_019120525.1 Candidatus Eisenbergiella stercorigallinarum
GGGAGGAAATGAAGGAATTCCGGGAAAAGACCGACGCTTTCTACGCGGGCGAGATGGACAAGGGAGCTTACAAATCCTTTTCCGGCCGCTTCGGAAGCTATGCGCAGAAAGGCGGCACGGCGAGCATGCTGCGTCTTCGTATGCCCGCAGGACGTGTTACAAAGGAAAAGCTGAAATTCATTGCGGATTCCATCGAGGACCATCAGGTAAAGCGGGCGCATTTCACCACCTGCCAGACCATACAGCTGCATGACCTGAGCGGAACAGACGCTTATGAGATCATGTCCGCCGCGCTGGACGCCGGGATCGTCACCCTGGGCGGAGGCGGCGATTTCCCCAGGAACGTCATGTGTTCCCCTCTTGCCGGCGTAGAGCAGGGAGAATTTTTCAACACACTCCCCTGGGCGGAAGCGGCAGGCGATTATCTGATGACCTTCATCCACGCGGAAAAGATGCCCCGCAAGCTGAAGGTGGCCTTCTCCAATTCCCCGAAGAACCTCACCCATGCCACTTACCGTGACCTGGGCTTTGCCGCCCGTCCCGACGGAACATTCGACGTCTACAGCGCGGGAGGCCTGGGGAACAATCCCCGGCTCGGCGTGCTGGTCGCTGAAGCGGTAAAGCCTTCCGATATCCTGTATTATATCAAAGCCATGTGGCTGACCTTCCTCGCCTACGGCAATTACGAATCCCGCGCCAAAGCGCGCACCCGCTATATGCAGGAAGCCCTGGGCGGCCCGGAAGCCTACAGAAAGGCATACCTGGAAAAGCTCGAAGAGGTTTTTGCTTCCGGAAAGGACCTGAAGCTCTCCGTGGCCGAAACGCCTCTCGTAAAGCAGGGCGACGGAAGCACAGCGGAAGGCTTCCGGGTGATCCCGCAGAAGCAGGAGGGCCTTTACAGCGTCCTGTACCACCCGATCGGCGGACAGCCCCCGGTCTCCTGGTTTGCTTCCATATACGGCCTGATCAAAGACATGCCTGACGTGGAGCTGCGCCTTTCCCCGGATGAAACCGTTTATATCATCAACCTTACCGGTTCTGAGGCGTCGTCCGTTCTGAAGGCGACAGAGGGCGGCGCGGAAAATCTGTTTGAAACCTCCGTCAGCTGCATCGGCGGGACCACCTGCCAGGTCGGCCCCAGAGACTCCCAGGGGCTTCTTGCCTCCTGCGTAAAAGCCGTACGCGAAGCCGGCCTTCCCGCGGACGCCCTGCCGCAGATCCATATCTCCGGCTGCGCCTCCTCCTGCGGGACCCATCAGACCGGCGCTATCGGCTTCAACGGCACGGTAAAGATGATCGATAAGATCGCCCACCCCGCGTTCTTCCTTCATGTAAACGGGCGCGAGGGACAAAAGGACGCCTGCATCGGCACCCAGCTCGGCGCCATCCTGGAAACGGATATCCCCGCCTTTCTGGTTGAACTGGGAAGAGCCGTAGCCCAAAGCGGGCTCTCCTTCTTTGCCTGGAGGGACGCCAATCCCGGGAAGCTGGAAGAACTGGCCGGAAAATATATCTGAACGTGACATCTGAACAGGAAAGTAAAAAAACTCTATGTGAATGGGCCAGCCATTTGCATAGAGTTTTTTGTCTGTTTCCCGATCCGGACACCGTACAGCCACATCCCGCCGGTCAGCGGGAAAGGAGCTTCCCGAGCGCCGAGAAGATAAAATAGAAAAAGATATCAACCACCACGATACTGGCTCCCGCCGGGGTAGCGAACAGGAAGGAAACCGTCATTCCAAGCGCGAAGCCGGAAACGGAAAGAAGGGCAGCGGCGAGGATCACCGTACGGTAATGCCGGCAGACACGCATGGCGGCCAGAGCCGGGAAAATGATCAGGCTGGAGATCAGGAGCGCCCCCATCATGCGCATGCCAAGCACCACCGTCACCGCCGTGAGGACCGCAAGGAGGCTGTTGAAAAATCCAGCGCGCACGCCGGTAGCACGGGCGAAGACAGGATCAAAAGTCACCGCGAAGAGCTGGTTATAGAATACAAAGTACAAAACCAGCACCGCGAAGGCGAGGACGACACTCAGCACAACGTCGCTTCTGCTCATGGCGAGAATGGACCCGAACAGGTAACTGTTTAAGTCCGCGTTCATCCCCGTCGTCACGGATACTACCATGACGCCCACAGCAAGAGCGCCGGTGGAAAACATGGCAACCGCCGCGTCTCCCTTCAGCCTTCCTCCCTCGCTGAGGCGAAGCAGCACAAAGGCCGCCAGGACCACCACAGGAACCGCCACGGCCAGAGGCGCAAGATGGAGGGCGGAAGCGATGGCCAGGGCGCCGAAGCCCACATGGGAAAGACCGTCCCCGATCATGGAATAGCGCTTCAGCACCAGGCTGACGCCCAGGAGCGAAGCACAGACGGAAATGAGGATCCCCGCCAGGAAAGCCCGCTGCATGAAGGGATAGGTGAGCATTTCTCCCAGATATGCGAATATCTCCGTCATCGGCCCTTTTCCTCCTCTCTCAGAAATCGCCTGCCGAAGGCGCTGTTTTCATATTCCTGTGTTGTGCCAAAAAAATTCCCCGCCTGGGACAGGTGAAGGATATGGTCCGCATGCTCCACTGCCTCCCGGATCGCGTGGGACACCATGATCAGGGTCATGCGGCGCTTTTTGTTCAGCTCATTCATCAGCCCATAGAATTCTTCCATGGCGAGAGGATCCAGCCCCGTCGTCGGCTCATCCAAAAGGAGCAGCCGGGAAGCGGCGCACAGGGAACGGGAAAGAAGCACCCTCTGGCGCTGGCCGCCGGAAAGCTCCTGAAAACTCCTGTTTTTCAGGTCTGAAATGCCCAGAAGCTCCAGATTTTCCATGGCGCGCTTCTTCTGCGCGGCGCTGTAGCCGGGCAGAAGCCCTCTGGCATTCAGGCAGCCGGACAGCGTAACCTCATAAACGGAGGCCGGAAAATCCTTCTGTACCGCGTCCTGCTGCGGTACATAGCCGATCTGGGTGGACTTCAGCCCGTCTCCCAGAACCAGCTTTCCCCCGGAAGGTTTTTTCAGCCCGAGAAGCCCGCGGATCAGAGTGGTTTTTCCCGTGCCGTTTTCTCCCACGATACAAAGATAATCTCCCTGCTCCACCTGAAAACTCAGCCCGGAAACCACCGTCTGGTTTTCGTAAGAAAAAGAAACCCCGCTGCAAGTGATCAAAGACATCCGTTCTCTCCTTTTTGGCCTGTGCCTGCCCATCCGCCGGACACGCCGCTTCCGGCCGTGTCCGTTTTCCGGCTTTCGCTCCCGCCCAGAGCCCTCTTAAGAGCCTCCAGGTTTTGGCGCATCAGGGAAAGATACGTTTCTCCCCTCTCCGCCTCCGAAACCGTCAGGGTATGGCAGGAATGCAGGACATCCGTCCCCGCTCCCGCCGCCTCCGCGATCGCGTCCGCCACCCTGCCGTTCGACAGCTCCAGGCGAAACACCACCGGAATCTGCTCCTCCTCCACTTTATCCGTCAGGAAGGCGACTGTCGCGGCGCTCGGCTCCGTCTCCCCGCTGCAGCCGGGAAAGGCCGCGTAATATTCCAGCCCATAGGTACGGACCAGGTACAGAAAGGGAAAACGGTCCCCGAAAACAAGCGTTTTCCTCTCCGCGTCCCGCACCATCTGCCGGTAATCCTCATCCAGGAGACGGAGCTTTTCCAGATAAGCGGCGGCGTTTTCTTCATAGATCCCCGCCCTGTCCGGATCCAGTTCTGCCAGCGTATCACGGATCTTTTCCACAAGAAGCTGCGCGTTGACCGGTGATGTCCACACATGTTCATCATATTCTGCCCCGTCCAGATGGACGCCGTCCGTTTCCCCTTCCGCATGCCCATGATGATGCTCCTTCACCTGCATGCCCTCAGACGTCTCTTCCTCCAGAGGCTCCACCCATTCCAGAAGGCTGCAGGAAACGGGCGCCTGGCCGCTTCCCTCCAGAAGCTCCTCCACCCAGACGTCCGACTCGCCTCCCGCGTACAGAAACAGGTCGCTTTCCATAATCCGGATGATATCGGCCGGGGAAGGCTCGTAGGAATGCGCCTCCATCCCCGGCTTTAAGAGCTGGACCACATCCACATAATCCCCGCCGATCTGACGGACAAAATCGTACGGCGGGAAAATGGTGGTCACTACCCTGATCCTCTCCCCTCCGTCCGGAGCCGGCCGTGGCTCCCGCCTGAGCGCCGAACAGCCGGCCAGAAGCAGACCGGCTGTGACTATGAAAAATAGAAGCATCCTGCGCTGAAATCTTTTCAATCCCTGTCTCTCCTGTCCCGGTATTCCGCCGCAGCCCTTTTCAGGTCGTCCAACACATCCTGAAAACGTTTTGAAGTCATGGTAGGATTGCTCCTAAGCAGCCTGCGGCGATTGATCCCGCGAAAAAAAGCCTCCAGCTTTTCTTCCCTCACCCGCCTGCTTCCCACATAGCGGTCCCGAAGCTCCATCAGCTCTTCTCTCTTCTCCTTCAGCCGCTCCGAAGCGGGCAGTTCCTTCCGGATCCGGTTGAAGCGTTCCTCAATACCGGCAAGCAGCTCCTCCGTGCCAAGACGCAGCTCCTCACGCCGGTCCGCGCGCTGCCTGGCAAGCGCTTCCCTTCTGTCCGCAAAGGCTTCCTTCTTTTCCGCAAAGGCCTCCCTGCGGCTGTCCAGTTCTTCCCCGGCCACCGCGATCAGCACATCCAGCCTCTTCTGCATACGCTCCAGCTCTTTTTTCGCCTGCTCGGCCCTTACCAGGATATCCCGCAGATCCATGGCCGCCTGGAAGGAAAAAGCGAAATCGACGGAAAACCAGACCAGTACCACGGTCACAAGGCCGGCCATCAGCGCGGGCGGGATCAGAAAGGCAAGCCGTTCCACGGCCGGATGCAGATATCGGGACAGAAATACGGTAAGCGCGCCCCAGCAGAGCGTGGAA